>JAAWIL010000250.1 GCA_022796315.1 Oscillibacter sp.
CTGAAGCAGTGCGACGTGAACATCGCCACCGGCGGCCCCGGCATGGTGAAGGCCGTGTATTCCTGCGGCCGTCCCGGCTTCGGCGTGGGCCAGGGCAACACCCAGGAGATCATCTGCGACGACGTAAAGGATCTGGACCATATTGCCAAGCTGGTTGTCGCCAACCGCTCTTACGACAACGGCGTGCCCTGTGTCTGCGAGCAGACCCTGCATGTGCCCGAGGCCATGGAGGCTGACTTCCTGAAGGCTATGCAGGATGCCGGTGCTTACCTAATTGAGGATGCCGGCAAGATCGACGAGCTGCGCAAGGTCGTGTTCCCCGACGGCGAGCACATCAACCGCGACGTGGTGGGCCGCTCTCCCCAGGTGGTCGGCAAGATGGTGGGTCTGGACATTCCTGCGGACCGCCGCATTCTGCTGTGCAAGTACACCGGCTGCGCCCATGACGACGTGCTGGCCAAGGAGATCCTGTTCCCCTTCGCCCGCTATGTCACCTACACCGACTTCAAGGCCACTGTTGCCGCTGCCGTTGCCAACCTGGAGATGGAAGGCGCCGGCCACAACAGCAGCATCTGGACCGAGGACCAGGAGAAGATCGAGTACGCCGCGCTCATGCTGCCCGTGTCTCGTTTCAACGTGAACCAGACCCCCGCCGGCATCAACAACGGTATGCCCACCACCCCGACTCTGGGCTGCGGCTCCTGGGGCAACAACAGCATCTCCGAGAACCTGGCCTGGTATCACCTGATGAACACCACCCGCGTCAGCGTTACCCTGCCCAAGAAGCGGCTGTGGAAGGACGGCGACTGGGATCGCTTCGACATCTGCCCCATCGAGGAGAACTGATTCTGCGAAAGGGACAGTGAAAGGCAGCAGCTTTTCAAAAGAGCGTCCTTTTGAGCAAGGGGTTACCGGCGGCGCGTGCGCAGACATATGTTTTCTGCGCACGCGCCCCCATTAAGAACCTGTATGCACAACCGATGAACGCCGTCTGGGGGGTCTTTTTCCCGCCATACTGCGTCGCTGTTCCTTGCAATCCGTCAGGATTGCTGCGGAACATCTCCTTGTCTGACGAGAAAAATCCTCGTCTATCCGGCATCCCACGATTATGAATACAGGTTCTAAACAACAATGGCAAGGTGGTTAAAGGAATGAATTTGAATTTTATTACAGATCATGTGCTTTTTGATGTAAGGGACCGTGTGGCCTATATCACCCTGAATGATCCCAAGAACATGAATCCGGTGCCTGCCGAGGTGATGAAGGACCTCATCGAGTGCCTGAATTACTGTGAGCAGGAGAGCGGCGTCCGTGCCATTGTTATCCGAGGCGCCGGCGGAAATTTCACCGCCGGCGGCAATGTCAAGGGCATGAAGGAGCGGCTGGACAAGGGAATCAACACGACAAAATACGGCATCCGCAGCGGCGGAGAGCTGATTATGCGGCTGAAATCCATCTGCAAGCCGACGATCGCCTGGATTGAGGGCGCAGTGGCTGGCGTTGGCATGAGTATTGCCATGGCCTGTGATTTTTCCATTGCGGAAGAGACCGCGAAAATGGTATTTGCATTTGTAAACATCGGTTTTATTCCTGACGGCGGCGTGTCTTATATGTTGAGCAAGGCCGTGGGCCCCGTGAAGGCCACAGAGCTGCTGATGTCCGGAAAGCGTTTTACCGGCGCACAGGCGGCGGAGTGGGGCATCATCACGGAAGCGGTGCCGGCGGAGGCCCTGGAGGAGACCGTTCAGAAATATATCAAAAAGTATTCCAGTGGTCCCAGTGTGGCGTATGCGCAGATGAAGCGGCTGCTGATGTCTGTCAATTATCAGGAGCTGAACGCCTGCATGCAGAGCGAGGTGGAAGCGCAGTATGTCTGCAGCCTGACCCAGGACCACAGAGAGGCCGTCACAGCGTTTGTTGAAAAGCGCAAGCCCGTTTTCAAGGGGTGCTGACCGGACCGGCCGATGGCTCGGGCGCGGTTTGAGCCATGGGATGAAGCGGCAAGATTTGACAAAACATGACAATATAATAGGAGGAGACAAATATGAGCAAGTATTTGCTGATGACCAAGGACCAGGAGGATCTGGTCGCAATGGTCCACGACTTCATGGAGAAGAAGGTGGACCCGTATGTAGCCCAGTGGGACAAAGACAGCCACTGCCCGATGGATGAGGTCAAGGAGCTGATGGAGCTGGGCTTCTGGGGCATTGACGTGCCCGAGCAGTACGGCGGCGCCGGCTTGGATGTGGAGACCATTATGTACATCCGCATGGCCATGGCCTATCACGACGCCGGCTTTGCCAACACCTTCAGCGCCCAGACCTTCGGCTGGAAGCCCGTGCTGCTGGCCGGTACCGAGGAGCAGAAGCAGAAGTGGGGCCGGCGCCTGGCCGAGGGCGCGTTCTGGGCCATGTGCAT
Source organism: Oscillibacter sp. (assembly GCA_022796315.1). Lineage (GTDB taxonomy): Bacteria > Bacillota > Clostridia > Oscillospirales > Oscillospiraceae > Oscillibacter. The sequence goes on from JAAWIL010000250.1 coordinate 2,419, forward strand.
CACCGAGCCCCAGTCCGGTTCCGACGCCGGCAACTGCAAGACCAAGGCGGTCAAGGACGGCGATGAGTACGTCATCACCGGCGGCAAGACCTTCATCACCAACGGCGGTCTGTCCGACATCTACACCGTGACCTGCTGCACCGATCCCGCCAAGGGCAACAAGGGTATCTCCCTGTTCATCGTGGAGCGGGACCGCAAGGGCGTGTCCGTGGGCAAGCACGAGGACAAGATGGGCATCCGGACCTCCAACACCACCGACGTGGTGTTCGACGAGGTGCGTGTTCCCGCTGAGAACATGATCGGCGCCGAGGGCACCGGCTTCAAGACCCTGATGAAGATGCTCTCCCGGACCCGCCCCACCGGGGTGGCGCCCGCTGTCGGCGTTGCCCAGCGCGCTTTGGACCTGGCCATTGAGTATTCCCGCACCCGTCTGTCCTTCGGCCAGCCCATCGGCAAGCTGGAGGGCATCCAGTTCAAGCTGGCCGACATGGAGGCCAAGATCCAGGCCTGCCAGGCCCAGCTGGCCTACTCCGCCAAGCTGGTGGACCAGGGGATCTATGACACTCTGAACGGCTCCAGCACGAAGCTGTTCGTCTCCGAGGCGGTTCTGGACATCACGCTCCAGGCCCAGCAGGTCTACGGCGGCTATGGTTACTCTAAGGAGTACCCCCTGGAGAAGCTGGTCCGCGACGCCCGCATTTACTCCATCTATGAGGGCTCCAGCGAGATCCAGCGCTACATCATCGGCAAGACGCTTGTCGGCAAAATCTAAGGAGGAGAACGGTTCATGAACATTCTCGTTTGCGTGAAGCAGGTGCCGGATACGACTGCCGTCAAGATTGATCCGGTCACCAATACCCTGATTCGTGACGGAGTACCCAGCATTCTGAATCCCTTCGACGGCTTTGCCCTGGAAATGGCCCTTCGCATGAAGGAGCAGGCCGGCGGCACCGTGACCCTGGTCTCCATGGGTCCCCCTCAGGCGGAAAACGCCCTGCGGGACGGTCTGGCGGTCGGCGCTGACGATGCGTTTCTGGTCTCCGGCCGGGAGTTCGGCGGCTCGGATACCCTGGCGACCAGCTACATCCTCTCCTGCGCGGTGAAGGCCATTGAGGACCGCAAGGGTGAGAAGTTTGACGTCATCTTCTGCGGCAAGCAGGCCATCGACGGCGACACCGGCCAAGTGGGTCCCGAGATGGCGGAGCATCTGGATTACACCCAGATTACCTATGCCACGGAGCTGGTTTCCTGTGAGAACGGAAAGGTGCAGATCCGCAAGGAGACCGCCGAGGGCTATGATGTCCTGGAAGCCGCGCTGCCTCTGGTGGTTTCTGTGACCAAGACCCCCTATGAGCTGCGCTTCCCCACTGTGAAAAAGCGCCTGGCGGCCAATCGCGCCCAGATTGTGACGATTACCCCGCAGGATATGGAGGGCCAGATTGACCTGACCCGCGCCGGCCTGAAGGGTTCCCCCACGAAGGTCAAGAAGAGCTTCACGCCTGTGCATAACAAGGTGTGCACGGTTGTCGAGGAGGATTCTCCCTCCGCGTCCGCCGTGAAGCTGGTTGCCCTTCTGAGCGATGCGAAGAAGATTTAAGGAGGACAACGACGATGGATTTTACTGAGTACAAAGATCTCTGGGTATTTATTGAGACGGATCAGGGCAAAGCCGCCGGTGTGGGTCTGGAGCTGCTGAACCCCGGCGTGGAGCTGGCGCACCAGCTGGGTCAGAAGGCCGTGGCCGTGATCCTGGGCAAGGACAACGCCGAGGCGGAGAAGGCCGCCGTCGCCTATGGCGCGGATCAGGTCCTCTCCGTGGAGTCTCCCGCCTTTGAGCACTACACCACCGAGGCGTATACCTATGGAATGGTGAAGATGGTGGAGAAGTACAAGCCCTCCATTTTGATGATCGGCGCCACCATCATCGGCCGCGACTTCGGCCCCCGGGTTTCCTGCCGCCTGAAGACCGGCCTGACCGCCGACTGCACCTCTCTGGCTGTGGACACGGCGAACGGCGTTATGGGATGGACCCGTCCCGCCTTCGGCGGCAACCTGATGGCCACCATCATGTGCGAGAATACCCGGCCTCAGATGGGCACGGTCCGTCCCGGCGTGTTCAAGAAGGCTGCCCCCGATGATTCCCGCACGGCCGAGATCATCAAGGAGACCTTGGAGGTGCCCGCGGATGTGATTCGCACCACTCTGGTGGAGTCGATCCGTGAGGTCGCGGCGGAGATGGTCAAGCTGGAGGACGCGGAGATTATCGTCTCCGGCGGCCGGGGCCTGGGCGGTCCGGAGCCCTTTGAGACGCATATCAAGCCCCTGGCGGATGCGTTGGGCGGCGCGGTCGGCGCGTCCCGCGCGGCGGTGGACTCCGGCTGGATTCCCCACGTCCATCAGGTGGGCCAGACCGGCAAGACGGTCGCGCCGAAGCTCTATATTGCCTGCGGAATCTCCGGCGCCATTCAGCATCAGGCCGGCATGAGCGGTTCCGACTGCATCGTCGCCATTAACAAGGACCCTGACGCGCCCATCTTCAGCATTGCGGACTATGGAATTGTAGGCGATCTCTTCCAGGTCCTGCCGGTGCTGACAACAGAGGTCAAGAAGCTCAAGGCCTGACAGGCGAAGCATTCTGCTGCCCGCAGCCAGTGCTGGCCAGGAAAATTGCATAGATTCCAAAATCCTCCTTATATCCTCAAGGCGGGCAAAGCCTGCGGCACATACCATGCGCCGTGTTTTGCCCGGCAGGTCCACCGTCAGGCCGTTTCACGGCCGCAGTGACTACAGTTCCTCTTTCTCCGATTTTCCTGGCAGTGCGGGATTTTTTGACGCAGCCTGTGGTATTGTGCCATCCACAGGCTGCGTCTTGCTTAGAGCCTGTTTAAAATCTCCCCGCGCATGTCTTGGCGGCGTATTTTCCGCCCTGACTGCGTTAAAAATCCTTGCCATCCGTCAGGATGCCTGCGG
>JAAWIL010000240.1 GCA_022796315.1 Oscillibacter sp.
TGTACCAATAGGTGACGGTATGCAGATTGGCAAGAAAAATTTTTGCCTGGCAAGGAAGAAACTCGCAGGAATCCTGACGGATTTCAAGAGTTTCTGACGTAGCCAGACGAAAAATTTTCCGTCAAGATGCGTGCCGGCGCCTATTGGTACAGCTTCTATATTATAGGAACAACAGCGGCTGCCTTTGGAAAAGACAGCCGCTGTTGTTGTCTGCGGGACAGGCCCGGCGTCCCGGGCCATGGCGGAATCCCGGGATTACGGCGCCTTTCTCGTCCGCTTCCAGAGCAGATACGCCTCGTAGTCCTTCAGGGCGGTCAGCTCCTCCTGGGTGAACTGCTCCAGCCGCCGGCGCTGGACATAGGCGGGGTCCACATCGGAAAGGCCCAGTAAATAGTCCGATGAGACCTGGTAGCGGCGGCAGAGGGCAACCAGCATTTCATGGCTGGGCGAACTCTTTCCCTGTTCCCACGACCGCACCGTGGGCAGAGACACACCGAGCTGTTCCGCTAAGCGGATCTGTGTGTCCCCGTGGTCCTTCCGGATTTCGGACAGACGCTCCCCAATCATGGCTATCACCTCATGCGTCAAGTATATCGGTCTTAATGATTGCTGGATAAAAACAATATTATTCTTGAATTTTGACGAAACGTATGATAAGATTATTATTACTTGGACGGAGGACGGTCTGACGGGGGAGCCGCCTGGCTGCGGGAGGAATGGGCCAAACATGGCATTCGGACACACCCAAAAGACCCCGGCGCGGTCTGGACAAATCTGCCGCCGCTGTGCTATAGTATAGTCAACCGGCGGACCCTTGGCCCGCCAGGGCGGGAAGCGCCCATGCGTTTCCGATGAAGTCCGGCTTGCGGCGCGGTTTTGCGGCGCCGCGATGAAAAGAGGGCAAAGGATTCTTTTCAATTGCCCGGACGATACGCACAGAGAACCCTTGTAAGAACCTGTATTCATAATCGGGGGATGCCGGATGGACGGGGATTTTTCTCGTCAGACAAGGAAAAGCGACACAGTATGGCGGGAAAAAGACCGCCCAGACGGCGTTCATCGGTTGTGAATACAGGTTCTAAATGCAGGCAGGACAACAGACAACGAGGAGCGATGCGGCAATGAAGAAAGAAAAAGGGAAGGGGAACGGCCTGGGGTTTCTCCGCTGGCCCTGGAACGCAGTCATCTACGTTCTGCTGGCGGTGGCCCTGCGGCTGTTTGCCATTCCGGTTATTTTGATTTTGATGGGAATCCAGCAGAAGAACAACCCCCACGGCGCGGCGGAGGGCTACTGCCTCAGCCGCACCCGGAAGAAGCTGACCTGGCTGATCTGGGGCGCGCTGTGCCTGGCGGTGGCCGTGTGCCTGGGGGCGGTGTTCTCCGTCGGCCTGGGTCAGGACCGGGCCTACTGGGAGACCATGGACTATGTGACGCTGGCCGTCTCCGGAGGGGGCGCGGTGCTGCTGGTCCTTCTGGGGGTGTGGCTCTGCTATGTGGCCGTGCGGGACGCCTTCTTTCCGGAGAAGAGCACCCTGGCCCAGTCCATCCGGAGACAGCTGCCCTACCCCGAGGAGGCCCCGCCGGTGGCGGAGCTGTTTGCCATGGTGGACGAGGACCTGAAAGCGCACGGCCAGTGGTTCGGGCCCGTGGGCATCGGCCAGGAGTGGGTCCTGGGGGACGGCGTGAACCGGATCGACCGCATCCGGGGGATCTTTGTCACCAATGAGATTCACCAGCACCGCACCGAGACCGGCGTCCGCACCCGGCGGGAGATGGAGCTGGTGCTGATCGACGACCGCTGGCAGCGGACCGGCACCGGCTTCAACAGCCTGAACGACCTGGAAGCCGCGGCGGACTGCCTGGCCCTGCGGGTGCCGGAGGCCCGGCGGGGCGTCAATGGGCAGAGCACGGACTTCTGGACCATGAACGAGAGCGAGCGGGAGAGCTTTGAGCGGGAGTTCCGGCAGAGGCGGAACCTCCGGGCCTCGGAGGCGGCCCGGCAGGAGAGCCTGCGGGATGGGCCCCAGGATATGATTTTCCTCTCCGGCCAGGAGCGGACCTCCCGGGTGACCCTGGAGCTGGTGGAGGAGCGGCTGCGGCAGTGTTTGCGGGACGGAACAGGGCAGTTCTCCCTGACGTCCACCCGGCCGGTTCCGGCGGGAGAGCGGCTGTTCCGGGAGCTGCGGGTGGCGGCCGGAGGCGGCGGCCTTCTGGTGACAGCGGTGTTCCTGCCCGCGTCCGGCGGCATGGAGCAGTGCGTGGAGCGGAGGGCGGACGGGGAGACGGCCCTGGAGCTCGTGACGGGCTGGCTCCGGCGGGAGGCGCCGGACGTCGCTGGGTGGACCCCGGGACGGGTGCGCGCCCCCGACGACCGGGGCGGAACGAGGGAAGCGCCCCGGCGGGAATCCCGGGCGAAGCTGTACCTGGTGCGGACCAACGGCCTTACGGAGACCCATACCAGCTTCACCGGCGAGGACGTGGAGGTGGCGGCGGAGGGTCTGGTGGACGGAGCCTACCAGACCGTGGAGCTGACGCACCCGGAGGGCTACCTGTGGATTCGGATTACGGCGGGGGACAAACTGGACGCCCGCTGCACCGTGGAGGCCACCCGGGCCGACCCGGACAAACTGCGCTTTTTCCGGACCAAGATGCCGCCCCGCCAGGCGGCGGCCTGGCTGCTGGGCTATCCCCATGGGGAGTACCTGCCCGGCGGGAAGGAGTGGAAGGACTTCACGAAACAGGTCAAATGATATGAGGAATGAACGCTTTTACATGGTAAAGACGGTCAATACATCAGGAAAGGAATTGGAACAGCGATGGAAAAGGGATTGAGCAATGAGGTAAAGCAGGCTCTCCAGGACATTTATTACAATGTGCGGACCGGCCGGGGAAAGGAGGCCTTCGCCCTGCTGGAGCGGGCCTCCGCCGCCGGGGACGGGAACGCCACCTGTGTCCTGGCCCGGTGCTACTGCGGATATCAGTACGTGTGGCGGGGCCACGGCTTCCCGGAGGACGACGAGAAGGCCACGGAGCTGATGCACAAGGCCGTGGAGCAGGGCAGCGCCCTGGCGGTGCTGCTGTGCATGCGCACCGGGGATCTGACGCCCTCCCTGGTGAAGAACATGCCCTTTGCCAGCCTTCAGGAGGCCTTCAACGAGGTGCTGGCCATGGCGGAGGAGGGCGACGCGTTCTGTCAGTACATCATCGGCAACACCTACTTCTGGGGCGACTTCATGGAGATTGAGAACAAGGGTCCGGAGTCCTTCCCCGACAAGCAGGACTTTCTCCGGTATCTCCAGGAGAGCATCGCCAAGTGCGAGGACTGGTTCTGGAAGGCCCTGCGGGGCGGCATTTACTTCGCCGCCAACAACCTCAATCAGTTCTACACCAAGGGAGAGGAGGGCATCATCGCCCCCCGGCCGGAGAAGGCCAAGGACCTCTACAAGATCGGCGCGGAGTACGGATATCCCCTCCATCAGTCCATATACGCCGACGAGCTGAAGAAGGCCGGCAGGACTGAGGAGGCCCTGCGCTGGTACAAGGAGGCCGCGGAGGGCGGCAACCCCGGCGACTGGTATGAGGTGGGCGACCTCTATTTTGAGGGCGCGGACGGCGTGCCCAAGGACGAGGCCTACGCCGTGGAGTGCTTTGAAAAGGAGCTGGCCCGGAACCCCAAGCACACCGGGTCCAACAACGTCCTGGGCAAGGCGTACTACTACGGCCGCGGCGTCCCCCAGGACTACGCCAAGGCCTATCAGCTGCTGCGGACGGCCTATGACGGCGGGAACACCTGGGGCGTCTTCTACCTGGGCTCCTGCTGCTTCAACGGCTGGGGAACCCCCCAGGATTACAAGGAGGCCCGGATCTTCCTGGAGCAGGTGAACTGGAAGAACAGCGACGCCTACTACATGCGGGGATATCTGTATGCCAACGGCCTGGGCGGCCCGGAGGACATCAAGCTGGGCGTGGAGTACCTGCAGAAGGCCGGAGACCACGCCAAGGCCAAGGAGGAGCTCCTGCGCTATAAGAAGACCCTCTTCGGCAAGTGGGTCCGCCGGTGACGGACCGGAGACCCGCCGGAAATTGAAAATCCACAACAGGGAGGCCCCCGGCTTGCGCCGGGGGCCTTGGCGCGTTTTTCGGGCGGACGCGCGTTCGCATAAATTCTCCCCCAGTAGCGCATACTCTTTTCCAACATAGTCAAAACACCTGAAAAGCGGCGACCCGATGTTCAAGGCGGGAAAAGCCCGCGGCACAGAAGCTGTGCCGTGTTTTGTCTAGAGAGACCACCGCCGGGCCGGTTCCCGGCCCCTGGGGCGGAAAAGGAGCGGCTGCTTCTTTCCCGCTACGGTGGCGATACGCGGGCCTGCCGCCCGCCTGGAAAGGAAGCGTGCATATGCCGGAACGACTTGTCATTGCCCTGGGGGGCAACGCCCTCCAATCCAAGGATACCCCGCCCACCGCCGAGGCCCAGCTGGAGGTGGTCCGCCAGACCGCCGCCCGGATCGCCGAGATCAGCCGCCGGGGCTACGAGATGGCCATTGTCCACGGAAACGGGCCCCAGGTGGGCCGGATTCTCCTGGCCGGAGAGACGGCCCGGGAGGTGGTGCCCCCCATGCCCTTTGACGTCTGCGGAGCCATGAGCCAGGGCTATATCGGCTACCACATCCAGCAGGCCCTGAAGTACGCCCTGGCGGCCCGGAACCGCAACTACCCCGTGGTGGCCCTGACCACCCAGGTGGTGGTGGACCGGAATGACCCGGCGTTTCAGAACCCCACCAAGCCCATCGGCGGCTTCTACGCCCCGGAGGAGGCCCGGCAGCTGGAGCGGGAGAAGGGCTATGTCCTGCGGGAGGACGCCGGCCGGGGCTGGCGGCGGGTGGTGCCCTCCCCGCTGCCCCGGCGGATCGTGGAGATCGGCGCCGTGCGGCTGCTGTGGGACAACGCCATTGTCATCACCTGCGGAGGCGGAGGCATCCCGGTGGTGGAGAACCCCGACGGCACCCTGGAGGGCGTGGCCGCGGTGATTGACAAGGACTTCGCCGCGGAGCTCCTGGCGGAGGAGGTGGACGCCGATGTGCTGCTGATCCTGACGGAGGTGGAGAAGGTGGCGGTGAACTTCGGGAAGCCCGACCAGAAGGACCTGGGGCGGCTGAGTCTGGCGGAGGCGGCGAAGTACGCCGCAGAGGGCCAGTTCGGCGTGGGCAGTATGCTGCCGAAGGTGGAGGCGGCGATGAAATTTGTCCGGGCAAATCCGGGGAAGAAAGCCGTGATCACCAGCCTGGACAAGTGCCTGGAGGCCCTGGAGGGCAAGACGGGGACGCTGGTGACGTTTGCGTAGACGGCGGCGGAGCCCTCTCCGCCGTGCCACCTCTCCCAAGGGGAG
>JAAWIL010000143.1 GCA_022796315.1 Oscillibacter sp.
TCCGCAGGCATCCTGACGGATGGCAAGGATTTTTAACGCAGTCAGGGCGGAAAATACGCCGCCAAGACATGCGCGGGGAGATTTTAAACAGGCTCTTATTCTCGGCTGTAGGGTGTACCCTCCAGGGGCAGGCTGGCGCGGAAGCGGCCGTCGTAGCGGAAGTAGGCGTCTGCCACGGCGGGGGCCGTGGGAATGGACGTGATCTCCCCGATGCCAATGGCCCCGCAGGCCACGTCCAGCCCCGGCTTTTCCACGATAATGGGAGTGATCTCCGGAATCTGGCTGGCCCGAAGGAGCCCCAGGGTGCCGAATTTCGCCGTTGGACGGCAGTCCTCCAGGGGGTAGCGCTCCGTCAGGGCGTAGCCCAGGGACATCACCACGCCGCCCTCGATCTGGCCCTCTACGGACAGGGGATTTACAGCCCTGCCCACGTCGTGGGCGGCCACCATCCGCTCCAGCCGGCCGTCCTCCCCCAGGATGCACACCTGGGTGGCGTAGCCATAGGCGATGTGGCTGACCGGGTTGGGCACGTCCGCCCCCAGGGGATCGGTTTTGCCCAGATATTCTCCATAGAATTCGCGGCCATTCAGGCCGTCCAGGCTCTGCTCGTTCAGGGCCTTTTTTAATTCCCCGCAGGCCCGGCGGCAGGCCTCCCCGGTGAACAGGGTCTGCCGGGAGCCGGAGGTGGTGCCGGAGTCCGGGGAGGAGGCGGTGTCGGACCGCTCATAGACCACCTGCTCCGGTCTCAGCCCGGTCTGGGTGCAGACCATCTGGGTCAGCACGGTGCCCAGGCCCTGGCCGATGCAGGAGGCCCCGGCCCGGATGTGGACCCGGCCCTCCTCCACCGTCAGCCGTACCCGGCCGGTGTCCGGGATGCCCACGCCTACGCCGGCGTTTTTCATGGCGCAGGCGATCCCCGCGTATTTGGCGCGGTCGTAGTAGGGCTTCACGGCCTCCAGGGTCTCCGCCAGGCCGGTGGATGCGCCCGCGATCTGGCCGTTGGGAAGCTCCTGGCCGGGGCGGATGGCGTTGCGCCAGCGGATCTCCCAGGGACTGATGCCCACCAGGTCCGCCATCTGGTTCAGCAGGCTCTCAATGCAGAAGCACGTCTGGGTGACGCCGAAGCCCCGGAAGGCTCCGGCAGGGGGATTGTTGGTGTAATAGGCCCAGCCGTCGATCTCGAAGTTCTGGTAGTTGTAGGGCCCTGCCGCGTGGGTGCAGGCCCGCTCCAGCACCGGTCCGCCCAGGGAGGCATAGGCCCCCGTGTCGGCGATGACCTCGGCGGCCACGCCCTGGATGATGCCGTTCTCGTCACACCCCAGGGAGAACTCCATCTCCATGGGGTGGCGCTTGGGGTGAACCAGGAGGCTCTCCGCCCGGGTGAGCTTCACCTTCACAGGCCGCTTCAGCAGGCAGGCGATCAGGGCCGCGTGGTGCTGGACCGTCACGTCCTCCTTGCCGCCGAAGCCCCCGCCCACCAGGCAGTTGCGGACGGTGACCCGCTCCGCCGGCCACCCCAGCATGGTCATGATCTCGTGCCGGGTGTCATAGGTTCCCTGGTCTGTAGAGAGGACCAGAACGCCGTCCCCGTCGGGACAGGCCACGGCGCACTCTGGCTCCAGAAAGGCGTGCTCCGTCCAGGGCGTGGAGAAGCGCTGGGTGAGAACGTATTTGGACTTGGCGATGGCCTCGGCGGGATTGCCCCGCTGGATGTGCTTGTGAGCCAGCAGATTTCCGTCCCGGTGGACCAGGGGGGCGTCGGGGAGCATGGCCTCCCGGGGGCTGCGGACGCAGGGGAGCTCCTCGTAATTCACCTGCACCAGGGATTTGGCCTGGACCAGGATCTCCGGCGTCTCGGCGGCCACCAGACAGATGGCGTCCCCCAGGTAGTGGGTGATGCCGCCTACGGGGATCATGGTGTCCCAATCCTTTTTCAGGTGGCCCACCTTGTTCTCCCCCGGGATGTCCTCGGCGGTGAATACGCCGACCACGCCGGGCAGGGCCCTGGCCGCCTCCGTGTGAATGGCCAGAACTCTGGCCCTGGGGTATTGGGACCGGACGGCGCTGGCGTAGAGCATTCCGTCCAGGTACACGTCATCCGGATAGATCCCCCGGCCCGTCACCTTTTCCGCCGCGTCGATCCGGGGCACCCGGGCCCCCAGGGACCAGTCCGAGGGGGGAGGGGGAACCTGTCCGGAGCGCAGCAGCTCCGCCGCCAGAAGAATCCCGTCGATGATCTTGACATAGCCCGTACAGCGGCAGATGTTGTTCCGAATGGCCCAGGCGGCCTCCACCCGGGTGGGAGCGGGATTGGTGTCCAGCAGGCTCTTGGCGCACAGCACCATGCCGGGGATGCAGAAACCGCACTGCACCGCGCCGGCCATGCCGAAGGCGTAGGTGTAGACCTGCCGCTCCAGCGCGCTGAGGCCCTCCACCGTGAGCACCGTCCTGCCCTCCAGCTTGTCCGTCTGAGGGACACAGGCCCTGGTAGGCCTGCCGTCCACCAGCACCGTGCAGGTGCCGCAGGCGCCCTCGCTGCACCCGTCCTTCACGGAGGTCAGGCGCAGCTCGTCCCGCAGGAACCGCAGCAGCTTCTGGTTCCTCTCCGCAGTGACCTGTTGGCCGTTGACCGTAAATACCGCCATGTCCACGCCCCCTCTGTCGTCCATAGGTCAACCTTTATTTTGCCTATTATACAATATTTCTCCGGAAACTGCAATGAAATTTTGTGGAAGTTCGCCATTTCCCTGCGGGGATCACTGCGGGATCTCCCACCCCACCGCCAGGACGCCCCGGCGGACGGCGACGGTGGCGTAGGGCGCAAGAATGTGGTTGCTGACCCCCAGGGGGAAGTCCGGCGTCAGCACGGCGTCCCGGAGGGGGTACTGGAAGCCCGTCTCGTCCACGCCCTCCGCCCGGTCGCCCAGGCAGAAAGCGGAGAAGAGGCCCTCCTCCACGGTCCGCTGAATGGTAAAGGACTCGTTTTCAATCACGGTCCAGAGGAAGCAGTCGTCGTGGAGATAGCCCCTGGCGCCCCGGCGGCGGAGGTACAGCAGGGCCTGGAGGTTGGCCAGGGTGTGGTCCAGCCGCCGGCCCCCGGTGGCCCCGTAGAGGTGGACTGTGCCGCAGCCCCGGTCCAGGGCGGTTTTGACGGCCAGCATCGTGTCGGTGTCGTCCTTTTCCACGGGAACCCGGAGGACGTTTGGAAAATCCTCCGGCTGGTCCATGGAGTCAAAGTCCCCCAGCAGGAGATCCGGGACGATCCCGAGGCTCTGGCAGGTCCGGTACCCCGCGTCAGCGGCCAGCACCAGGTCGCCGGGGGCCGGGGCCTCCCGCAGGCCGTAAAAGGTTCCGGCGGAAAAGATGAATCCTGTCATGAAGCGCCTCCCGAAGAGCAATAGGATTGAATAGAATCAGTGTAACACAGTTTCCCCAGCGGCGCAATGGCCGGAGCGGTTGCAGGGGCCGGCATCCTCGCCGGCCCGTCCCCCTGCGGCTTCGGGACTTCCCTTAGAGCTTGTTTAAAATCTCCCCGCGCATGTCTTGGTGGCGTATTTTCCGCCCTGACTGCGTTAAAAATCCTTGCCATCCGTCAGGATGCCTGCGGATTTTTGCCTTGCAGGGCGAAAAATCCACTCGCCAATCCATACACGTCGAGATATTAAACAGGCTCTTAGGACGGTAGGACCTGGACCCTGGCCGGGCCAATCCCCCATGCCCTTCGGACTCCCCTTGGAACAGCAGGCCGCTATGGCTTCTTTTTCAGGCGCTGGTCCACCTGCTTGAGCCCCTGGAGACAGAGGCAAGCGGCGGCGGCCAGAATGCCCAGCCCTCCGGCAAAATGGTTCTTCTTATTAGACGGTTTGGACATGGCGGAAGCCTCCTCTCAAAATGTCAGGCGCATGTCGTACCAGACCGCCCCGCCGTGGACGGAGGCGGAGAGGCCCTCGTTTGCAAAGCCGAACCCGGCGTAGTAGTGGACCAGGGCCTCCTTGCAGGTGAGGACGCAGCCCTTGCGGCCCTGCTGGCGGGCGTCGGCGATGGCCCGGCGCAGGAGCCGCCCGGCGCAGCCCTGACGGCGGTACTGGGGCAGGGTGTTGACGCCGAAGATCATCTGCCAGGCGCCCCCCTCGCGGTGGAAGGAGGGGTCGGCAAACATCTCGTCCCGAAGGATGGGCTCGTCGGAGACCAGGCCGTCCACGAAGCTGACCAGGGTTCCCTGGTTCTCCAGCAGCCAGAAGTGATTCGGGTAGACCGCCAGCCGGGCGGCCAGTTCCGCCTCTGTGGCGGCCTCGGCGGGGGGGAAGCAGGCGGCCTCCACAGCGGCCAGGGCGGCCAGGTCGGACGCGGTTGCGGTACGGATTTCCATAGACGCCTCACTTTCCAAAATCCCACGGAAAGAACTTGTCAGACCGGGGAGATTCTGCTATAATCATGTAGAAAAACAAAAATGCGGCAGCTTGCGGGTGCGCCAACACCCACAAGCCTGCGCAGGTGCTAGGACCACCTACACAACGGCCGTTGGCCGCACCGCATGGGATATTATACGCCATTCCGGCCCTTTCCGCAAGGGGCGGGTTTTGCCGTTGTATTCTTTGCGGCCGTGTTGCATGAGGAGTTTTGACTTCTTGCGCTGTGTAGGCTTTGCCCTGCATAGCGTTTTTGTTTTTCACCCGGCGCCTGGGGGCGGGGACGCTCCCATGGCGCTGTGGTGAAAAATTTTAGGAGGGATGGTCATGAATTTGGAAGAGCTGAAAGAGCTGGAAGACATGGAACTTGAGGATCAGGAGGATCAGGAAAAAAGGAAGAAATTGGTCTTGTATGGAAAATTTCTTTGGAGGCATAAGAAGCCGCTGGCAATCCTGGTATTGGTTCTGGCGGTCGTCCTTCTGGCCATGGTCCTGCGGTCTTCCCGCGCCCGGCAAAAGGAGATGGAGCAGCAGATGCAGCAGCAGGAGAAAATAATCGAGGATCTGATAAAGAATGGACCGAATGCGGAGGAGGGCTTTATCAAAGAGGGAACGCCGGTGATCACCAGCCAGCAGGTCAGTACGCAGATCAACGCCCTCAAGGAACTGGTTACCAAGGAATATCTCTATACGAACGCGGACAGATACGAAAATCAAAACCAGGTAAAGATCCACAAGTGGGACGTGAACGTTCCCATGACCACCAAAAGTTTCCTTCTGGCCTATGATGGGCGGATCAAAGCCGGGGTGGACTTGAGCAAAGCGCAGGTTGATGTGGATGAAGAGGCCCGGTAAAGATGGTGAATATAAGGATTATGTATGTGTAGATGGTTTACAAAGAATAACTGCAGCACAAAAATTCATTAACAACGAGATTAAAGTCTTTGGATC
>JAAWIL010000144.1 GCA_022796315.1 Oscillibacter sp.
TCCTTGCCATCCGTCAGGATGCCTGCGGATTTTTGCCTTGCAGGGCAAAAAATCCACTCGCCAATCCATACACGTCGAGATTTTAAACAGGCTCTTACAACTCCCGCCGCCCCTCCAGGGCCCTCATCAGCGTGGCGTCGTCCGCGAACTCCAGATGCCCCCCTACGGGAATCCCATACGCCAGCCGCGTCACCCGCACGCCGAAGGGCTTCAGCAGCCGCGCCAGATACATGGCCGTAGCCTCCCCCTCCGTGTCCGGATTCGTGGCCATGATGACCTCCTGAACGTCCCCCTGACTCACCCGCTCCAGCAGGGGCTTGATGGACAGGTCGTCGGGGCCCACGTGGTTCATGGGGGAGATCACGCCATGGAGCACGTGGTAGCGGCCGGTGTACTCCCGGGCCCGCTCCAGGGCGGCCACGTCCCGGGGGTCCGCCACCACGCAGATCACGGCGCCGTCCCGCTTGGGGGAGGCGCAGATGGGGCACAGGCCCCCGGCGGTGAAGTTCTGGCACACGGGACAGCAGGTGACGCTGCGCTTGGCGTGCAGGATCGCCTCGGCGAAAGCCCGGGCCTCCTCCTCCGGCAGGCCCAGGATGTGAAAGGCCAGCCGCTGGGCCGACTTGCCGCCGATGCCCGGCAGGCGGGCAAACTGCTCCACCAGGGCTTCCAAAGGCGGGGGAAAGTATTCCATAAGGGGGCTCCTTTCTGCGCCGGTTCAGGCGGCGGCGCCCGCCGGGCGGCGCGGGGGGAATGTGGACACGCCGCCCCTCCCCGGGTGAGGAGAAGGGAGATGAGCAGAGCGCAAAAGAGGCGGTTTCCCCCGTTTGAGGGGGGTTGACCGTTGTTTCGGAACGGAAGGGCCGGAAGGATTACGCCATGCTTTGCGGCGGCGGGCAAAACGGCTCAAGTCAAATATATTAGTTCCGAATTAAAGATTCAGAACTAATATACCACAGATCTCCCCGGATGGCAAGCCGGTCGATTCCGGGGAGCTTCCGCCGTTTCGCAAATCTTCCCTTGCAAGATTCCCCCGCTGTGGTATAATGACGCTGTTTAAGAGCCTGTTTATACGATTTCTCGATAAAAAGATGAAGCATCTTTTGCAATCGTTTTATGAGGAACACATAAGCCCAAACACCCGCCTTTTTGGCCTGTTTTTCCGCCTGCTGTGGAGAATTTTTTGACGTGCGCCGCCACGCCCGCAAATGCTTGCCGCCGCAGGGCAGCACGCTGCGCAGAAAACCCCCACAGCCGGTTGATGTGAACAGACCCCAAACAGGCTCCGACGGCGTTGCGGCAGGGAGGCGCACCATGAAGCTGCTGATTATTGAAGACGATACCGCCCTGGGCCGGGGCATCCGGCTGGCCCTCCAGGGACCGGAGTCCGCCTTGGTCCGAACCCTGGCCGAGGCCCGCGCCGCCCTGGCGGAGGAGGACTTTGACCTGCTGATCCTGGACGTGAACCTCCCCGACGGCAATGGGCTGGACTTCCTCCTGCAGCTGCGGCAGACCAGCGCCGTGCCGGTGATCGTCCTGACCGCCAACGACCTGGAGACGGACATCGTGGCGGGGCTGGACAGCGGCGCCGATGACTATATTACAAAGCCCTTCTCCCTGGCGGTCCTCCGGGCGCGGGTGGACGCGCAGCTGCGCCGGGCGGTTCCGCCCCGGCCCCGGACCGTGGAGCTGGGGGAGTTCTCCTTCGACTTTGAGGGCATGGACTTCCGCCGCCGGGGCACGGCGGTGGAGCTGAGCAAGACGGAGCAGAAGCTCCTGCGGCTGCTGGTGGAAAACCGGGGGCGCACCCTGAGCCGGGAGTTTTTGGTGGACCGGATCTGGGGCCGGGGGGCGGCCTATGTGGACGAGAATGCCCTGTCGGTGACGGTCAAGCGCCTGCGGAACAAGCTGGAGGACCAGCCCTCCCGGCCCCGGTTTTTGAAGACAGTCTACGGCATCGGCTATACCTGGGCCCTGTAGTGCCCGGCGGAGAAGGAAGGGCGTTTTATGGAGAAATGGCTGGCGGCGGCGGGGTTCCTGGCCCTGGCGCTGGCCCTGCTGGAGCACTGGAAAACCAGGCGGACGCAGATCCGCCTGGGCCGGATGCTGGAGCGGGCCATGGAGGAGGATTTTACAGAGACGGAGTTCAGCGAGTCCCTGCTCTCGGCCCTGGAGACCCGGATGGCCCAGTACCTCTCCGCCTCCGCCCTCTCCGCCCGGAATCTGCGGGAGGAGCGGAACAAGATCACCAGCCTCATCGCCGATGTCTCCCACCAGACCAAGACGCCGGTGGCGAACCTCCTGCTGTACGCCCAGCTGCTGCTGGAGCAGGACCTGCCGGAGGAGGCCCGAGGCTGCGCGGAGGCCCTGGAGCACCAGGCGGAGCGGCTGAGGTTCCTGTTGGAGTCGCTGGTGAAGTCCTCCCGGCTGGAGACGGGGATTTTGACCCTGCACCCGCAGCCGGGGCCCCTTCAGCCGGTGATTGACCAGGCGGCGGCCATGGCGGTGCCCCGGGCGGAGGCCAAGGGGGTAAGCCTCATTGTGGAGCCCTCCCGGGCCGCGGCGAACCGGGACCCGAAGTGGACGGAGGAGGCGCTGTTCAATCTGCTGGACAACGCGGTGAAGTACACGCCTCCCGGCGGCAGCGTCACCGTCCGGGCGGAGAGCTTGTCCCTGGTCGCCCGGATTGATATCACAGACACGGGCCCCGGCATCCCGGAGGCCGAGCAGGCCCTGATTTTCCGGCGGTTCTACCGGGGCACAGCCGCCTCCGGCGAGGAGGGGGTGGGCATTGGGCTGTATCTGGTGCGGCAGATTGCCGCCGGGCAAGGGGGGTATGTGAAGGTGTTCTCCCGGCGCGGGAGGGGATCTCGGTTTTCGATGTACCTTCCGCGTACTGGGGGTGGGCTTGAGCCGTCATCGTGACCCCGGTCCACCCCCGGCCGCAGGCCGGAGCCCCATTGAAAAGTGGCGGAAAAAGCTCCGCCGTTTGGGCGTTCTGACATGTTTCAGACAAGGCCTAGTGCTCCATCCAGCCCAAGAACGAGTTCGATTTCTGGCCGGATGGAGTACTAGCTCAACAGCGCATTGATCTCCTCAATCTCCAACTCCTGCAGCGCCCAGTTGATCCCAAATCCAATCACCTTGGCCAGGTCCCGCACCTGCTGGTCAATATCCCTGGGGGTTACCATCAGATTCTGCCCACTGCCCCGCAGCCGCTCCTCATCCACCTCCGGGAGACCGGATTCCTCCAGCAAATCCGCCGCAAGGGTGGCCGCGTCCACCACCGTGGGCACCCCAATGGCCAGAACCGGCACCCCCAGGGTCTCCTGATTCAGGGCGGAGCGGTGATTGCCCACCCCGGAGCCCGGGATGATCCCCGTGTCGCTGAGCTGCACCGTGGCGCAGACCCGCTCGCAGCGGCGGGAGGCCAGGGCGTCAATGGCAATCACCAGGGCGGGCCGGACCTGGGCCACCAGTCCCCGCACCGCCTCGGCGGACTCCACCCCTGTGGTGCCCAGTACGCCGGCCCGGAAGACCGCCACCGGGCGAAAGCCCGAGAACTGCCGGGGCATGGAGGAGACCAGATGCCGGGTAATCAATACACTGTCCGCCGCCAGAGGGCCTACGGCGTCCGGCGTCATGGCCGCGTTGCCCAGGCCCACAATCAGCACCGGGCCCTCCGCCGGGACCAGGGCCTTCAGCTGGCTGCCCACCGCCCGGACCGCCCGCTCAAAAAAGTCCGTCCGGCGCTGCCAGAAGGTGGTCAGATCAATGGTGAGGTAGCTGCCCTGGGGCTTGCCCAGAGCCTCCTCCCCCTTCCTGTTCAGAATGTCCACCCGGGTCAGCGGGTAGCCCTCCAGCTTTGTCTTGGTGGCCTTGACGCCGGAGAGCCGGGACGTCCGCTCCGCGGACTCCTGCCACAGCTCCCGGGCCTCTAAGGCCAAGTCTGTGCGTTTTTGGAACATGTTGCGCTGCCTCCCACCACTAAATGTTGTATCTGTGCTTCTAGGTTTTGCGGTCCGGAATACGATATACGTGAATTTCAGAGAAAATGCAAAAAACCTCTTGCATTTTCAGGCGATTCCTGTTAAAATATCATCCTGCACGGTGGGAGTTTCCACTGAATTTGCCAAGGGAGGTGTTTGGTTTGCCGAATATCAAGTCTGCTAAGAAGCGTGTTCTCATCGGCGAGGCGAGAAACGCCCGCAACAAGGCCGCGAAATCCGACCTGAAGACCGCTATCAAGAAGTTCGAGGCTGTTGCCGCAGAAGGCAATCGCACCGAGGCCGATGGCGCGTATAAGGTGGCCGTGAAGAAGGTCGATCAGGCCGTGGCCAAGGGCATTCTGCACAAGAATACGGCCGCGCATCGCAAGAGCGCTATGACCTTGAAGCTCAACAAGCTGGGCTGAGACACGTCACTGAATTGATGATTCAGCTGAAAGGACATCCTCCGGATGTCCTTTTTTGCTGCGCCGCCGGAGACCCCGCCACAGCAGCAGCGACAGCAGGGTCAGCCCCGCGCCGGGCAGCAGGGACAGAAAGAACCGGGGGGAGCCGATGTCCCACAGCGCGGCCCCCAGCCAGGTGGCGGCCAGGACCCGGGGGAAGCTCCCCAGGACCCCGCCGGCCAGATAGGCCCGCCAGGGCACCCCGGCGGCCCCCAGACAGAAGCTGACCAGGTCCCCGGGGGCGGCTCCCGCCAGCCGCAGGAGGAAGACGGCCTGTCCCGGCGTCTGTGCGGGCAGGGAGACCGGCGGGGCCCTCCCCTGCCGCCGGCCCAGGAGGTAGGGCGCCGTCTGAGCCGCCAGGACCCCGGCGGTATTGATTGCCAGCGCCGCCGGAAAGGGGAACAGCAGTCCTCCCGCCGCCTCCAGGGCCGTCAGGGGGAAGGCCATGGACAGCCCCTTCAGGACGTACAGCCCCAGCAGGAACAGCGCCGCCAGCCAGGCCTGCCGGGGAGAGCGGGCGGCGATGGCCTCCGCCGTCAGGTAGTCCCGCAGGGGCCACAGGGCCAGCGCCCCGGCGCAGAGAACGGCCAGGGGCAGCCACCAGCGTTTTCTCATGGAATCCCTCCCAGGTTTCGTCAAATTCCGCGTGTGCGAGGGATAGTATGCCCGGATGGGCGAAAAAAAGAAGCCGGGTCTGCGGGAGAATATGGATCAAGGGGGAGTTTACCATACCGGTAAACTCCCCCTTGACGGGTTATAGTCACCGCAGTTGAAAAGAAGCAAATGCTTCTTTTCAACCCTGGGGCGCCTATGCGCCCCAGGGGCCGTGAAACGGCCTGACGGTGGACTTCAT
>JAAWIL010000257.1 GCA_022796315.1 Oscillibacter sp.
CGCAGGCATCCTGACGGATGGCAAGGATTTTTAACGCAGTCAGGGCGGAAAATACGCCGCCAAGACATGCGCGGGGAGATTTTAAACAGGCTCTAAGACATGCCCGAAAAACGGACGCCGTCCAGCGGCTTGAGAGGTCCCCTCAGCTCAGCCGGAACTTGCGGACCAGCTCGTTCATCAGCCGGGACTGATCCAGCAGCTCCCGGGAGGTTGCGGCGCTCTTTTCCGAGGTGGAGGAGGTGCTCTGGACGACCACGGAGATCTGGTTGAGCCCCTCGGTGACCTGGGCAAGGGCGGTGGTCTGACCCTCCACGGACTCCACCACGGAGTTTACCTTGACCGTCACATTTTCCGAGATGGAGCTGGTCCTCCCCAAAGACTCCGTCACCTGTCTCACCACCTCACTGCCCTCTCTGACAGAGACGACGGAGCTCTCAATCAGCTCCTTGGTGGCCTTGGCCGCCTCGTCGGACTTGCCGGCTAGGTTCCGCACCTCGTCGGCCACCACGGCGAAGCCCTTGCCGGCGCTGCCTGCCCGGGCCGCCTCCACGGCGGCGTTCAGGGCCAAAATGTTGGTCTGGAAGGCAATATTCTCGATGGTATCAATGATCTTGCCGATCTCGGCGGAGGAGCCGGAGATCTTCTCCATGGCGCCGTTCAACTTTTTCACGTAGTCCACACTGACGCCCAGCTGAGCGCTGGCCTGGTTCACAAAGTGGCCGGCCTCCTCCGCGGCGGCGGCCGTCTTCTTCGCGGTCTCCTCAATGCTGGCGGCGGTGGCGGAGAGCTCGCAGACCGCGCTGGCCTGCTCGGTGGCGCCCTGGCTCAGGGACTGGGCCCCGCTGGACACCTGATCCGCGCTGCCGGCCACGGTTCCGGCGGACTGGCTGATCTGGAGCAGCGTCTCCCGCAGAGAGCTGTGAATCGCCTTGATGGACCGCTCGATGGCCGCGAAATCCCCTATATATGTACGGTCAACACGCTCCCGAAAGTCTCCCTCGGCCATTTTGCCCAGGTGGTGGGACACGTCCTGCACCACGTCGTTCAAACGGAGCACCGTCGTGTCCAGGGCCTTCGTGAGCTTGGCGGTCTCGTCCCGGGACTTGACCGTGGGCGTCGGCGCGCGCAGGTCGCCTTCCGCCAGCTTCTCCAGCCGGGCCACGCAGGACTGGATGGGGCTGGAGATGGACCGGCCCACTCCCACCGCAATGGGGAAGGACGCCAGAACCACCAGGATCACCACCAGGACGGTCAGCAGAATGCTCCGGTCCAGGGTGGCCTTGAACTCCCGCTGACTGGCCTCAATGGCGATGCTCCAATGCTGGTAGCCCTCAATGGGGGCATAGCCCACCAGCTTATTGTCGCCATAGAAGTTATAGTCGCCGAAGCCGGTCTCCCCCTGAATCATCCGCTGGTTCACCTCTGCCACGTCCGCCACGCCGGGGTCGGACTGGGCGGCCAGGATCATGTTGGAGCCCTCCTCCACAACGGAGCGCTCCGGATGGCCGATGACGTTGCCCTGACCATCCAGCACATAGGCCACGCCGCTGCTGCCCATGGCCAGGTTGACCACAATGTCGGACAGGAAGTCCGCACTGATGCCGCCATACACCACGCCGGCAAAGCGGCCATTTTCCAGGATGGGCACCTCCAGAAGGAAAATCGTCTGATTGCCGTCGTTCATAACATCGGAGATATAGGGCTGCATGGTGGCCTTGCACTGCTGAAAATACGTTTCGTCGGCATAACTCCAGCCGGTGGAGGAGTATCCGGTGGCATCCATCTTCCCTACATAGAGAAAACCGTTGCGCTGGGCAATTTCGTCCCGAATGGGAACCAGCTCCGGGGCGGTAGGATCGGAATCCCGAAAAATATCGGAGGCCGCAGCCTCCTGCAGCGCCGTCCAATAGTTCCCCATCTTCCACTCCACTGCGTCTGCCGCCATCTGGGTCGCGGGCCCCAGGGTCTTGGTCATCACATCATCAATTCCAGCCGCATTCAAAAAGGCCGTAATCACGCCAATCAGGACAGAGCCAATCAACACTACGGACAACATACTGACTTGGATCTTTGATTTGATGGACTTCATGTCTATCTTCCCTCTCGTCTTATATGATCTGGACAGAAAAATTCTCCCTGACGGTACGACCAGTCAGGGAATCCTTCTTCTGCTTGGGTGTCTTACCACAAATATCCGGAATGTTCAAGGCATATTTGGCGGTACAAGCAGCCCGGTTCCAAATCTGCTTTAAAAATGGGGCGTCCTGCCGGCAGCCACAAGGGCATTTCTCTGAAAGTCCGCCTTGATAAAGAACCTGCCTGCCCTGTCCCAAAATAAGAGAGGACTTGACAAAAACGGTTCAGCGCAGTATACTGGGCCAGACAGACTGGGCCTGTCTATTTTATGTGCCGCAAAATAGAAGGCATATCTCCCGCGCGATCTGATGACGGGAGGATATGTCTTATTATTTTTTCCCTCTGAATTTAAGTTATCTTGGATAGCTTTATTTTTTATGCCCATTTTTCATGTCAAGCCGATATAGGAGGAGCGTACAATGGTAAGCTTAAAAGGAATCAAAAACCCTCTGCCATACAAGTACCAGAGGATTTTTGTCGGGATCGTCTACTGCTTTTTGATCGCAGGGGCTTGCTTTACGATTGGCACAAATACCGCGCTGCTGCGCGGGGCGCACGAGACCGTTCTATTCAAGACAGACCGCTATCTCTCCGAGCTGTCCAAAAGCATCCGCAACGCTCTGCAGGACCGATTTCAGAGAACTCTGATGGTTCTCGAATCGGTGGCGCGCAGCCAGGATCTGGAAAGCGCATTGTCCGCTGACCGGCAAAGGGACTTGCAGGAACAGGCCGAACTCCTTCAATTTGAGTATTTCGCGTTTGTCTCTCCCGACGGTTCTGCGATTTGCTCCGATGGAATTTCCCGGACGTTTACTCCCCAAGACGGCATCATGAGAGCCTTTGAGGGGCAGCGGGTGATTGATGTCAAAACGCCGGAGACCGCGGTCAGCGCGCAAAACCGACAGATCCCACTGTTCGCGGTTCCCATCTATTCGGACGGGGAACCCGGAGGAATTACCGGCGTTCTCGCGGCCCCGATTTCTCCGGAACGGACAGACTTCTTTTTGACACAATCCTATTATGGCGGAAACGTTTTCTTCAATATCGTTCAATCCGATGGAACCGAGGTCTTCATGACGCAGCGCTCTCACCTCTCGTAGTTTCATGAGCCGGAAGATTTTGACGGCGCAGGGAATCTGTTTGACGCGCTGGACGCGAATGTGGAGATCATCAGCGATACCAGCGTAAATGATCTGCGGGTATCCGCCGCCGCAGGCCAAGACGCGTCCATCCGTTTTCGCCTGCTGAATCACGATACTACACAAACTGCCCTGCTGACACATATCAGCGGTACGGATTTATGCATATGGATGGTGGATACAAACGACGCGGTGAGCGAAGGTTTTGACCAGATTTTGCACAAGGCCTCTGCCATCAATTTTTGGGGGACCATCTGCTTCAGCGTGCTCATTATCGCTTTGATTTTCCTCTATCGAAAGAATATGTTTACGCTCATGATGGACCCTGTTACCGGCGGTTACAGCCCGTCTCGCTTTAATCAGGAGGCGGAGCGCCTGATCGCTCGTTCCGCTCCCGGAGATTACACATTTATTGTGATGAATACTGCCGGTTTCAAGCTGTTCAACGACATCTATGGGTATGCCGAAAGCAACCGCATTTTGAAGCATATCCACAGCACCATTCTCAAGTACCTGGAAAAAGGCGAGATCCTGGCCCGGTTCGGCGCGGACGATTTTAATCTGCTGATTCACACAACAAGCGAGGAAGTAATGGTCCAGAAGCTCGATCTCGTCGTCGATGAAATCAATCAATTCAATGCGCACTTGCGGGAAAAACAGTGGATCATATTCCGGGCGGGCGTCTATCAAATTGCGGACACCACTCTGCCGGTTGTTCACATCAGAGATCGGGCGAATATCGCCAGAAAGAAGCTGGAGATCCCCACTGGCGACATTCTCTATTCCTGCGGCTTTTATGAGGAGGAGGACCGCGCCCAGCTGCAGCAGGAAAACATCTTGACAAACAAGATGGACGACGCCCTGAAAACCCAGGATTTTAAGGTCTATCTCCAGCCGAAAGTCGATATTTCCACCGGTAAAATCATCAACGCCGAGGCGTTGGTCCGCTGGGAAGACGCGGACATGGGGCTGGTTCCGCCGGATAAATTTATCCCGCTGTTTGAAAAAATCGGGTTTATCCGGCGGCTGGATCTCTATATGTGGGAGCAGGTTTGCATCTGCCTGCGCCGGTGGCTGGACGCAGGACTTCAGGCCATTCCCATTTCTGTCAATTTGTCCCGGATGCATTTAATCAATCGGGATTTTCTTGCGCCGTTCATCGAGATACAGAAGAAGTATGCCATTCCGCCGAAACTTCTGGAGCTTGAATTGACGGAAACGGCGTTTCAGGACCGTCCGGACGCGATTCCGGAAGCAATTTCTCAGATCCATCTGGCCGGCTATTCCTGCTCCTTAGACGATTTTGGGAGCGGCTATTCCTCTTTAAATAACCTGGAATCCTTGGACATTGATATTCTGAAACTGGACTGCAAATTTCTCCGTGACGCCCGCACAGAAAACGATAAAGGCCATATTGTGATTGAGGAATTGATCCATATGGCGAGACGCCTTGGCATTACGGTCTGCTGTGAGGGCGTGGAGACAGAAGACCAGCTCGCTTTTTTGCGGAAATGTCACTGCGATATCGGCCAGGGATATTTGTTCTCCAAACCGGTGGAAGTGGCTGCTTTTGAAGAGCTGCTGTTTGGCAGTGTATCAGGAAATCCCTAACGATCTAAGTTTCTAAACGCACAGAGCGGGAGGATCCTGTTCCAGGATATGGCCGTGAAAGATGTACAGGCAGTTTCCCTTCAGCGGATAAATACGAACGCATCGGGGTATTGTCCCCCCTCCCCGCCAAATTTTAAGCCCATTGAAACCACACAGAGCTGTGATTTCAATGGGCCCGCTTTTTGTTGTAAAGCCGCTTTGCTTCGTGGGGGGATGGTTCGTCCGATCACGCTGGAGCTTTCGGGAAGAAGACGATGTCCTTTTGGAGCTGTCAGCAGGCAGTCCCTGCCGCTCTTTCTTGGAGTATGCGGTGTGTCAACGCCAATCTGAAATTGTAAGAAAACGCCGAAGAAATTTTGTAGTTTTTCGGCGGCAAGAGGGGGGGAACAAAATCAATCGTTTCCTTGGTC
>JAAWIL010000145.1 GCA_022796315.1 Oscillibacter sp.
CAGGCGGGAGAGGAAGGCGGCGTAGGCGTCGGCCAGCTCCCCGGGCAGGTACTCAAAGTCCACATCCACCCCGGCATAGCCCCTCTGGATCACCGTTTGGAGCACGTCGGACACCAGGCGGTCCTGCACCATGCTGTCCGACAGCACCAGCTCCGCCCGCTGGGTGTCAAACTGGCCGGACTCCGTGAGGGTGGACAGGTGCATCACCGGCGCGGCGCCCCGCTTCCGGGCGGCGGCCAGCAGTGCCCCGTCCGCCAGGGGCAGCAGTCCGCCGAAGGCGTTGATCCCGTAGGTAAAGGGGGCCAGACAGGTCAGATAGGGCAGCTGCCGGGCCAGCAGGTCCGGCTCAATGAAGGGGTAGGCATAGCCGTTGGAGACGGCGGAGCCCAGCTTCTCCCCCAGATAGGAGATCACCAAAACCTGGCCGGGCCGCAGGTCCTCGCCGCCTCCCAGCTCCCAGTTGTTCCGCCACAGCTGGCGCAGCGTCGTGCCGTATTGGGCCGCGATGGAGCTCAGCGTCTCCCCGCTCCGCACGGCGTGTACCTGTTGGGGAAAGCGCACCACCAGGGTCTGGCCCACGGCCAGGTCGCCGTCGGTGGGAACGGCGTTGTCGGCGGCCAGACGGACCGGGTCCACCCCGTAGTAGGCCGCGATGCCGGTCACGGACTGACCGGCCTGAACCACATGAATCAGCATCCTTTCATCACCTCATTGGTGAGAACCTATGACGGCCCTCCGGCGGATATGCGGTATGATTTGGGCGGTCGGGAATAGGATGGAATACCAGGACAAGGAACGGAGGCGCGGATATGGGAGCATTTGGCACAGCAGTCTGTGTGACAGCGGCGGCGGGGATCGGCGGCACGGGCCTGGGGGGCGCGGCGGGGTGTCTGCTGCGCCGGGACTCGGACCGCATGGTGAGCCTTCTTTTGAGCTTCGCCGCCGGGGTGATGGCGGCGGTGGTGTGCGCGGACCTGCTGGCGGAGGCCATGGCCCAGGGCCGCACGGCGCTGGCGGCGGCGGGGGTCCTCCTGGGCTTTGGGGCCACAGGCGCCCTCAACGCCCTGCTGGCGGTCCGGCCGGCGGGAGAGGACCGCCTGGTGCTGGCCGGGGCGGTGATGGCGGCGGCCATTGCCCTGCACAACGTGCCGGAGGGCATGGTGATCGGGGCCTCCTTCGCCGCAGGAGAGCGGGGCGGCTGGCTGATGGCGGCGGTGATCGGGCTGCACAACGTCCCCGAGGGCATGGCGGTGGCGGTGCCCCTGACCGCCGGGGGAACCGGACGGCGGAGGGCGGCGGCCCTGGCGGCCCTCACCGGCGCGCCCACGGTGCTGGGGGCGGCCCTGGGGTACTGGATGGGGACCCTGGGCCCCAGGTCCTCGGCGGCGGCCCTGAGCTTCGCCTCCGGCGCCATGCTGTACGTGGTGTTCGGGGAGCTGCTGCCGGAGGCGGCGGGCCTCTGGCGGAGCAAGGTCCCCGCCCTGGCGGCGGCGGCCGGGGTGATGGCGGGCATGGTCATCTCCATGGGATAGCCTCCGGCCTCCATTAGCAAAATAGATTCCTACTATTACAACTTTGCGCTTTACTTATGAAAAAACTCCCGCTATAATAGTAAAGGTTGGCCTTTGTGTCTCTTTGCCGGAGGCCGGGCCGCGGACTTTCCGGGAGTCTGTTTTCCGATTTCGGGAAGCGCTTTGACGGCTGCTTCCGAACGGAACGGCCGGAAGCAGTCTGTGCCGTGTCTTGCGGCTGCCGCCGTTTACGGCGGCGGGCAAACCGGCTTCCATCCAATGCTATGATTTCCGATTTTTCCATTCGGAAATGATATAAACAAAACCGAGAGGGGCTTTTCATGATGTCAAATTGCGCCATTGTAGGGATTAACTGGGGCGACGAGGGCAAGGGCCGCATGGTGGACCTGCTGACCAGCGAATATGACGTGGTCGTCCGCTACCAGGGCGGCGGCAACGCCGGTCATACCGTCGTGAACGAAAAGGGCAGGTTCGCCCTGCACCTGCTGCCCTCCGGCATCTTCCGGGAAGGCGTGGTGAACGTTCTGGGCAACGGCGTGGCTCTGGACTGCGAGAGCCTGTGGACCGAGATGGAGGACGTGACCTCTCAGGGTGTGGACATCACGCCGGAGAACCTGAAGATCAGCGACCGGGCCAGCCTGCTGCTGCCCTGGCACCGGGATCTGGACGCCCTGGAGGAGGCCCGCCTGGCCGACCGCAAGTACGGCTCCACCAAGCAGGGCATCGCCCCCTTCTACTCCGACAAGTACCAGAAGAAGACCGTCATGGCCGGGGAGCTTCTCTATCCGGACAAGCTCTGGGCCCACCTGGAGGGCATCCTGGAGTGGAAGAACCTGACCCTGGAGAAGGTCTACGGGGCCAAGCCCTATTCCATGGAGGACCTGCGGGCCTGGTTCGCGGACTTCGGCGAGAAGATCAAACCCTATGTCTGCGACACCGGCGCTTTCCTGCGCCGCGCTCAGGCGGAGGGCAAGAGCATCCTCTTCGAGGCCCAGCTGGGCTCCCTGCGGGACCTGGACTACGGCATCTACCCCTACACCACCTCCTCCAACCCCATCGCCGCCTACGCCCCGGTGGGCTCCGGCCTGCCCACGGCGAAGATCGAGAAGATCGTGGGCGTGGTGAAGGCCTACTCCTCCTGCGTGGGCGAGGGTCCCTTCACCTGCGAGTGGTTCGGGGAGCAGGCCGAACAGCTCCGGGAGGCCGGCGGCGAGTACGGCGCCAAGACGGGCCGGCCCCGCCGGGTGGGTCCCATCGACCTGGTGGCCACCCGCTACGGCATCCAGTGCCAGGGGGCCACGGACATCGCCCTGACCAAGCTGGACGTGCTGAGCTATCTGGAGGAGATCCCCGTCTGCACCCGCTACGAGCTCAACGGCCAGGAGACCGGCGACTTCCCCTTCCCCGCCCTCCTGCCGGACGCGAGGCCGGTGGAGACCGTTCTGCCCGGCTGGAAGTGCGACATCTCCGGCGTGCGGACCTGGGAGGACCTGCCCCAGGCCGCCCGGGACTATGTGGAGTACGTGGAAAAGGCGATTGGCTGCCCGATTACCTACGTATCCGTGGGCCCGGAGCGGGATGCCATTATCCTGCGTGAAACGACTTAGGAGGAATCTATGGGATTGTTTGGTTTCGGGAAAAAGCAGCCTGAAAAAGAGGGTCTCAGCCAGGAGGAGACCGTCCGCCGGTGGAAGGACGCCTACCGGGCCAATCCCCAGGTGTACCAGAAAAACGGCGGCGGCACCCTCCTTGGAAACTGCACCCTGACAGAGGATGTGGACACCCTGCTCCCCCTCCAT
Source organism: Oscillibacter sp. (assembly GCA_022796315.1). Taxonomy (GTDB): domain Bacteria; phylum Bacillota; class Clostridia; order Oscillospirales; family Oscillospiraceae; genus Oscillibacter. The sequence goes on from JAAWIL010000145.1 coordinate 3,332, forward strand.
CCCGAGAGCCAGTGGGCGGTGGACGGCAGGCCCGTCCCGGACTGGATTCTCAGCCTGGCCAGCATCACCGAGCAGCGCATTCTGGGGCAGCTGGAGTATCCGGAGGCCATGAAGCGGCTCCGGCCCTTCTCCCTGGCGGAATCAGAGGGCTGAATTTTGATTCGGGCCATGACCCACGCAGAACTGGACGGGCTGTTTGAGAGCCTTTCCCGGCAATTGATCTAGACTCTGTTCTCAACTTGGAGGTTTCCATTATGAAAGACCGCTATGAATCCCCCCTGTCCTCCCGGTACGCGTCGGAATTTATGCTGAACCTCTTCTCCGCCGAAAAGCGCATTCAGACCTGGCGGCGGCTGTGGACCGCCCTGGCCCGGGCGGAGCACAAGCTGGGCCTGCCTGTGACGGCGGACCAGGCGGCGGAGCTGGAGGCTCATATCACCGACATTGACTTTGAACTGGCGGCCCGGAGGGAGAAGGAGGTCCGCCACGACGTCATGGCCCACGTCTATACCTACGGCAAGGCCGCGCCCTCCGCCGCCGGGATCATCCACCTGGGGGCCACCAGCTGCTACGTCACCGACAACGCGGACCTGATCCTCTACCGGGAGGGCCTGCGGTATCTCCGGGGGGAGCTCCTGGCTGTGCTGGCCAATCTCAGCCGGTTCGCGGACAGGTACAAGGCCACTCCCACCCTGGGCTACACCCATTACCAGCCCGCCCAGCTGGTGACCGTGGGCAAGCGGGCCGCCCTGTGGATGCAGGACTTCCTCAGCGATCTGGAGGAGCTGGACTTTGTTCTGGAGAACCTGAAATTTCTGGGCTGCCGGGGCACCACCGGCACCGAGGCCAGCTTTATGGACCTCTTTGAGGGGGACGGGGAGAAGATCGACGAGATGAACCGGCAGATCGCCGGGGAGTTCGGGTTTGACCAGTGCTTCGCCGTCTGCGGCCAGACCTATCCCCGGAAGGTGGACAGCCGCATTCTGAACTGCCTCAGCGCCATCGCCCAGAGCGCCTTCCGCATGGCGGGCGACATCCGCCTCCTCCAGCACGACCGGCAGGTGGAGGAGCCCTTCGAGAAGAACCAGATCGGGTCCTCCGCCATGGCCTACAAGCGCAACCCCATGCGCTGCGAGCGGATCTGCTCCCTGAGCCGCTATCTGATGGCCGACGCCATGAACGCCCCCATGACCGCCTCCGCCCAATGGCTGGAGCGGACCCTGGACGACTCCGCCAACCGGCGGATCTCCCTGCCGGAGGGGTTCCTCTGCGCCGACGCCATCCTGCGCCTGTGCCAGAACGTCACCGACGGACTCCACGTCAACGAGAAGGTCGTGGACCGGGCAGTGCGGGAGTACCTGCCCTTCATCGCCACGGAGAACCTTCTGATGGAGGCGGTGAAGCGGGGCGGCGACCGCCAGGAGCTCCATGAGGTAATCCGCACCTGCTCCATGGCCGCCACCGCCCGGATGAAGGAGGGGGAGTCCTGTGATCTCCTCCGCCGCCTGGCCCAGGAGCCCGCCTTCGGCATGACCGAGGCGGAGATGGAGGCGGTGCTGGACCCGGCCCTCTACACCGGCCGGTGCCCGGAACAGGTGGAGGCGCTGCTGGCCCAGGTGCGGCCGCTGCTGGCCGGGGCCTCTCAGGACAAGCCGGAGATCAGTCTGTAACGTAATTTAGCGCCTGCATTCATCATCGCACATGCTGGCCGGGCGCGGGCATCCTGACGGATGGCGGGAACACGGAACGCAAAGCGGCGGAAAATAACCCGCCCAGGCGGCGTTTGAAATGGTGAATACCGGCAGACGCAGAAAGGGCGGGGCCAGCGGCCCCGCCCTCAGGCTGTCGAAAAAGTGTTTTCGACAGCCTGCGTAAGTTTTCAGAACTTTTTTAAAGTTCTGAAAACTTATGATTTAAATGGCGCAGGGAACCCTTC
>JAAWIL010000146.1 GCA_022796315.1 Oscillibacter sp.
CCTTGCAATCCGCCAGGATTGCGGCGGCTTTTTGCCTTGCTGGACAAAAAATCCCCTCGCCAATCCCCGCACGCTGAGATCCTAAACAGGCTCTAAGAACCTGTATTCACAACCGATGAACGCCGTCTGGGGGTCTTATTCCCGCCATACTGCGTCGCTGTTCCTTGTCTGACGAGAAAAATCCTCGTCCATCCGGCATCCCCCGATGATGAGTACAGGTTCTAAAACGGGAATGTCCCATTAAGAGCATGTATGTAGGGGCGGTTATCAACCGCCCGTCCTAAGGGAGATCCGGTCTGCCGTGGGAGGGCTAAGGGAGATCCGGAGGCTGCAGGGGAACGGGCGGCACCCCCAGGGCACTTTGCCGCCCCTGCATGGCCTGCAGAAACCACCAAAAATGCGCGTTTGGACACGCCCTTTAAAACCGTCAAATCGCCTTGCCTGACGGGAAAATCCACCGCAATTCAGCGTTTTTCCGCCTTTAAAACAGACTTCAGTACGCGTTTTTTTACCTGATCCATAAGGAGTGTGATTGCTTTGACCCTTTTGTCATCCATCCTCCTGGGCCTGGTCCAGGGTGTGACGGAGTTCCTGCCCATCTCCAGCTCCGGCCACCTGGCCATTGCGGAGCACCTGCTGGGCCAGACTGGCGCGGCGGACATCCCGCCCTTTTTTGACGTGCTGCTGCACCTGGGCACCCTGGTGGCGGTGTTTATCGCCTATTGGGAGGACATCCGGGAGATGGTGGTGGAGTTCTTCTGCGGCGCGGCGGATCTGATCCACGGCACGACCCCCACACCGGTGCCCCCCGCCCGGCGGCTGATCCTGCTGATTGTGGTGGGCACGCTGCCCCTTTTCGCGGTGCTGCCGGTGAAGGATCTGGTGGAGGGCCTGGGGGACAATCTGTACTTCGTGGCGGGGGCCCTGCTGGTGACGGGCTGTCTGCTCTTCGCCAGCGACCGGGTGAAGCGGGGCCGCAAGACCGAGCGCAGCGCCACGCTGCTGGACGTGATTCTGGTGGGCGCCGCCCAGGCGGTGGCCACCTGCCCCGGGATCTCCCGCTCCGGGACCACCATCACCGCCGGGTGCTTCGTGGGCTTTGAGCGGAAGTTCGCCGTGCGCTTTTCCTTCCTGCTGTCCATCCCCGCCATCCTGGGGGCCAATATCCTGAGCCTGAAGGACGCCCTGGAGGCCGGCGTGGAGTGGGGCGCGGTGCCGGTGTACCTGGCGGGCGTGGCGGCGGCGGCCCTGGTGGGCTACGCCTGTATCCGCCTGCTGCGGATGATCGCCGAGAAGGGAAAATTCGGCCTGTTTGCCTACTACTGCTGGGCGGCCGGCGCGGTGACGCTGGCGCTGATGTTTTTGCAGGAATAGCTGTCTTGCAGGCTGAGCAGCTGGAGCGGACGGGTGCCGCCCGGCGGTTCCTGCGGGGCGGAGCGACGCGGGGACATATGCCTGAAGCGGCCGCCTATGATCCAGAACGAGATCGGAGGGATTCACGTGGCATCCTCAACACAAAAGAAATCTACATCGTCCGGCGGAAGCAAGAGCCGGGCCAAGAAGTCCGCCCCGCCGCCGAAGCAGCCGGTCCGGCGGGAGGTGTGCGGCGCCGTCTTTTTGCTCCTGGCCCTGTGTGTGCTGGTGAGCTACTGCGGCGTCAGCGCCATTTTCCTGGACTGGTTCACCGTGCTGCTGAAGGGCCTGCTGGGGTACGGCTACTGGCTGACCGCGCCGGCGCTGCTGCTGGGGTCCTTCATCCTCCTGCGCCACCATGGCCGCCCGGTGCGTCTGCGAACCGCCTGCGCCCTGCTGCTGCCGGTGCTGTTCGGCGCGCTGGTACACATGGTGCTGGTGTCCGGGAGCTTTGAGCCGGGGATCGGCATCCTGAAGGTCCTGTGGCAGGACGGCACGGCTCTCCGCTCCGGCGGCGTCCTGGCCGGGTCCCTGGCGGAGGGCTTCGTGGCGGTGTTTTCCAAGTTCTTGTCCATCATCCTCTTCACCGCGCTGCTGGTGGTGTTCGGGATGGTCTCCCTGCGCCTGACGGTGGGGGCCCTCCTGGAAAAGCACCGGGAACGGCCTCAGTATGAGGAGGAAGAGGAGCTTCCCAGAATTCACGTGGTGCAGAAGGACCCGCCCAAGCGCCGCGCGGCGGAGCCAAAGCCCCAGATTGACTTCCCCCTGGACGGGGAGTCCGCCGCCCCGCCGGAGACGGGGGAGGAACCGCCGGCAAAACAGGAGTCCGGCCGTTTCACCGGGTTCTTCCGCCATAAGTCCGACCAGCAGAAGACGCCGGCCCAGGTGCTGCGCGCCCCGGAGCCCGCGCCGGTGACGCCGGCCGTCCCGGCCCGCCCCGCCGCCCCGGTGGAGGAGGTGCCCGTGGAGGAGCTGGCGCCTGCCGTGCCGGAGTCCGTACCCGCCGCGCCGGAGCCCGCGCCCCGGCCGGTTCCCACACCGGAGCCCACCCCTGCGCCGGCAAAAGAGCCGGTTCCGGCGGTCTCGGAGTTTACCACCTCCTCCAAGAAGCAGACCGCCGCAGAGGTGGCCCAGCAGACCGCCGCTGTGGCGGCGGAGATCCAGGAGAAGCTGGCGGAGGGGGAGGCGGCCTACTGTTACCCCGCCGTCGCCCTGCTCAAGGCGGGGCAGGGGGAGAACCACGTGGAGGCCGGCGCGGAGCTGCGGAACAACTCCCGCCGCCTGGCGGACACCCTGAACAGCTTCGGCGTGGACGCCACCGCCGGCGACGTGGTCCACGGACCCTCCGTCACCCGGTATGAGTTCGTGCTGGACCAGGGGGTGAAGCTCTCCAAGATCACCAATCTGGCCGACGACATCGCACTGGCCCTGGGGGCCACCGGCGTCCGGATTGCTCCCATCCCCGACAAGATCTCCGTGGTGGGCATCGAGGTGCCCAACAAGGCGGTGACCCCGGTGCTGATCCGGGAGGTCATCGAGTCCCGGGAGTTCACGGAGCACAAGTCCCGGACGGCCTTTGCCCTGGGCCGGGATATCGGCGGACGGAACGTCATTGGGGACATTGAGCGTCTCCCCCATGTGCTGATTGCCGGCACCACCGGCTCCGGCAAATCCGTGTGTACCAACTCGCTGATTATCAGTTTGCTGTATAAATCCACCCCGGACGAGGTCCGCTTCATCATGGTGGACCCCAAGATGGTGGAGCTGGCCCCTTACAACGGCATCCCCCACCTGCTGATCCCCGTGGTGACGGACCCGAAAAAGGCCGCCGGGGCCCTCCAGTGGGCGGTATTTGAGATGATGAAGCGCTACAAGACCTTCTCCGAGTGCGGCGTGAAGAAGCTGGAGGAGTTCAACCGCCTGGCCCGGTCCACGGAGGGCATGGGGACGCTGCCCAGTGTGGTGGTGGTGATTGACGAGCTGGCGGACCTGATGCTGGTGGCCGCCAAGGAGGTGGAGGAGTCCATCTGCCGGGTGGCCCAGATGGGCCGCGCCGCCGGCGTCCACCTGGTCATCGCCACCCAGCGGCCCTCCGCCGACGTGATTACCGGCCTTATGAAGGCCAACATCCCCAGCCGTATCGCCTTCGCCGTGGCCTCCTCCCTGGAGTCCCGGATCATCCTGGACAACACCGGCGCGGAGAAGCTGGTGGGCAAGGGCGACATGCTGTATGCCCCTCTGGGCGGCGGGAAGCCCCAGCGGGTTCAGGGCTGTTTCATCTCTCCGGAGGAGATTGAGGAGGTCGTGCGGGCCGTGAAGCAGACCGGCGAGGCCCAGTATGACAACGAGGTCCTGGCCAAGATTGAGGAGTCCGTCCAGGAGAAGGAGAAGGGCAAGGGCGGCGGCGGAGGAGGAGTCTCTGCGGAGTCCGTAGGCGACGAGGAGGACGAGCTGTTCTCCGCCGCCGTGGAGGTGGTGCTGGAGACGGGACAGGCTTCCGTGTCCATGCTCCAGCGGCGGCTGAAGCTGGGCTATTCCCGGGCGGCCCGTCTGGTGGACCAGATGGAGGAGCGAGGGATCGTGGGCCCCTTCGAGGGGTCCAAGCCCCGGCAGCTGCTGATTTCCAAAGAGCGCTGGCAGGAGCTCCAGATGGGCGGTGTCCCCGCCGCCGCGGAGGACGAGCCCCCCTTCGCTCTGGAGGGCGAGGAGGAATGAAGCCAATGAAGCGCATTCTGCTGTATTTGGCGTGCTGCCTGCTGCTGGCGGGCTGCGCCCGGCGGACCGAGACGCCGGAGGAGCGGGGATTTACCCTGGCGGAGGAGAAGGCCTACACCTTTTCCGACGGCGTGTCCGTGGACCGCTGGCGGGACAGCTGGGACGGGGACCGCTACTGTCTTTCAGACGGGACGGACCTGCTCTGGGTGCGGGCGCCCATGGGGCCGGAGAATGTCGCCAACGGGCGGGAGAACGTGGACAGTTTGAACGAGACCGCCCGCACCGCCGTCCTGGCCTGGTTTGCGGACCGGGGCCTGCTGTACGACACGGAACAGGAACTGGAGCGGGCCTATGGGCTGTATCTGGCGTGTCAGGAGAGCGGGGAGCGGTATCAGGAGGGCATGGTGGAGCAGGTTGTCCGCCCCGCCGCCTCCAACCGGCGGATCATCTGCTTTGAGACCACGGTGACATTGCCGCTGGAGGAGCCTCAGATGATTGAAAACGTCTGCCTGAGCACGGTGTTTGACCGGACCACCGGAGAGGTAGTCTCCGGCTGGGACCTCTTTGCCATTCCTGAGGCGGAGGTCCGGGCCTGGGTGGCGGAGCAGGCCGCCGGAGACGACCCCGCGCTCCGGGCGGAGATGGAGGCTGCCCTGAGGCCGGAGTGGGTCCTTCTGAGTCCGGAGTATCTGAGCGTGAACTTCCCCCGGGGGTCCCTCCCCAGTCAGGAGACCGCCTACGGGTGGTTTGAGGAGTACGAGAAAGCGCCCCAGGCCGTGCTCCAGCCCTGGGCCATTCCGGACGCGCCGGAGAATTTAGCATAAGAAGAGAAGACCGGGCGGCCCCCACAGGGGGCCGCCCGGTAGACTGTCGGAAAACGAGAAAGTTGCTTCGACGGGGAAGGAGGGGGGTGTGCGGCTGCGCCCGCAGGCGCGTTTCGGAGCGCAGACGCCGCTCGCGGCGGCTCTTAGAAGCTGTACCAATAGGCGCCGGCACGCATCTTGCCGGAAAATTTTTCGTCTGGCTGCGTCAGAAACTCTTGAAATCCGTCAGGATTCCTGCGAGTTT
>JAAWIL010000147.1 GCA_022796315.1 Oscillibacter sp.
GACCGCCGCCTGCGGGGCATCATGGACACGATCTACCGGATGAGCGTGGACGCCGCAGAGGAGTACGGCCTGGGGTACAACCTGGTTGCCGGCGCGAACATCGCGGGCTTCCTCCGGGTGGCCGACGCCATGATGGCACAGGGCATCTTCTAAGTCGTCCAAAATCTGCGGATTTTGGATGAGGGGAGAGGGATACAGTTCTTCCATGCACTCAGCCCCCGTCTGCCTGCGGCAGACGGGGGCTTCGCACACTCCAGAACTGAGCGGTGTTTTTCCCGAGGTACACGCCCCCGGGAAAACGGATTTCACTTTTTTCGCGTCTGCGGACGCGAACTCTGTGAGACGTTTCCGGCGGCGCTGCCGCCGGTTCGGATGCGTTTTATTTCTCCTTTGCGCCTGCCGGGTCCTCCGGGAAATAGCTGGGGTCTGCCAGGGACGGGTCGATCTCCGGGGCGGTTTCCCCGGGAGCGGCGGCAGGCTGGGTGCCTTCTGTCTCCAGCATCCTGCGGATATAGTCCGCAACCTCCTCCAAGGTCTCCGCTTCCGCGATCTCCTCATAGACGCCCCGCTCAAACTCCAGGCCCTCCCCGGTGTCCGCGAACACGAACCGCAGCCCCTCAGAGAGGTAGAACTCCCCGAGATCCGCGTAGCAGAAGTACCGCTCCCCCTCCTGCCAGCCGGTGTCCTCCCCGGTCCGGATGGGCATAAAGATGGCGTCGCTCCCCACGTCCAGCTCCTCCAGGGGACCGGAGAGCGAGGTAGCCACGTAGCCCTTGGCCCCCATGTAGAGCACGCTGCAAATCTCCCCCGCCTCCAGGCCGCCTCGAATGGAGTCCGTGACCTCCACATTGGCCACCGTCCAGTAACCCGCTCCGAGCCCCACCTGGAAATACCGCAGACTCTGCACGGTGCCCCGGAAGATCTCCGCGTCCCGGGCGAAGATCTCCTCCGGGGACATCCAGGCCTGGCAGCTGGCCTCCATGCCCGCCTGAGATTCCCCCGTTCCGGGGCCGCTGAGCTCCCCGATCTCCACATTTCTGGAAAAGTCCGGCGCGGGCCGGGGGTCTCCATCCGTCCGGTAGTCGCTGCCGTCCAGATCGCCGCCATCGCTTTGGTCTGTCTGAACGGCGGGGTCGAACCCCTGCATCAGCGCCTTCCACCGGATCTGTCCCTCCGCCCAGGGGATGGCAGCCGCCGTCACCGCCAGCGCCAGGCAGGCCGCTGCCAGAACGCCGGTCCGCCGCCAGGGGCGGCGCTGTTTCCTCACGGTCTCCGCCTCCCGGATCTGGTCCTCCCGGACCTCCCCCACGGCGCGGAACAGTTCCTCTCTTGTCATAGGTCATAGCCCTCCTCAATCAGATACGCCCGAAGTCCCTTCCGGGCCCGGTGGAGCAGCGCGGTCACCTTAGACCGGGTAAACCCAAACCCCGCGGCAATCTCCTCAACGGAGTCGCAGTACCAGTACCGCCGCAGGAACACCTGCCGTCCCTCCGGCCGCAGGGTGGAGAGGTATCGGGAGATGGCCTCCCCCAGCGCCCGGACATCCAGCGCCTCCTCCACCGGCGTGCCGCCCACGCACTCCGCCAGCTCCTCCAGCACGGCGTCAAAGCCGCCGTTCCTCCGCTGGGCGGTGTTGTAATCCCAGCGGTCCAGGGCGGTACACCGGGCGATGCGCCCCAAAAAGGGCGGCAGGCTCCGGGGCCTCTGGGGCGGCATGGCGTTCCAGGCCCCCAGCCAGGTGTCGTTCAGGCACTCCTCGCTGTCCCGGCCGTCCCCCAGCACCCGGCGGATGATGGCGGAGCAGTAGCCGCCGTATTTCCGGGCGGTTTCCGCCACGGCATCCTGGGACCGGGCCCAGTACAGCTCGATGATCTCTCTGTCCTCCATAGTGTCACTTCCTTTTGAAAGCAGCTTTCACCCTGATAGTCGGCAAACACCGGGGAAACCTTGCGCGGCGCATCCAATTTTGCGGAATCTTTCCTCGCAAAAAGAAATTCGGAACCCGTTCTCCACGGATTCCGAATCTCCCTTTGCGTCTGATCTTCCCCCCACGCTCAATTCCGCAAGCTGTGGAGCGGCGCGGGAATCCTGCCGCCTCTCGCGATGAAGGCCGCGCTGGACTCGCTGTGGACCGGCATCACCGGGGCGCTGCCCAGGAGGCCACCCATCTCGATGGTGTCCCCCACGCCCTTGCCGGGGGCCGGCAGGATGCGGACGGCGGTGGTCTTGTTGTTCACCATGCCGATGGCCGCCTCGTCGGCGATGATGGCGGCGATGGTCTCCGCTGGCGTGCTGCCGGGGACGGCGATCATATCCAGGCCCACGGAGCACACGCAGGTCATGGCCTCCAGCTTATCCAGGCACAGCGTCCCGGACCGGGCGGCGGCAATCATGCCCTCGTCCTCGCTGACTGGGATGAAGGCCCCGGAGAGCCCGCCCACGGAGGAGGACGCCATGACGCCGCCCTTCTTCACCGCGTCGTTCAGGAGGGCCAGGGCCGCCGTGGTCCCGTGGGTGCCGCAGACCTCCAGACCCAGCTCCTCCAGAATCCGGGCCACGCTGTCCCCCACGGCAGGGGTGGGCGCCAGACTCAGGTCCACAATGCCGAAGGGGGTGTCCAGACGGCGGCTGGCCTCCTGGGCCACCAGCTGGCCCATGCGGGTCACCCGGAAGGCCGTCTTCTTGATGGTCTCCGCCGCCACGTCAAAGGGCTGGCCCTTCACGGCCTGGAGCGCGTGGTACACCACGCCGGGGCCGGAGACGCCCACGTTGATGACCTTCTCCGCCTCGCCCGCGCCGTGGAAGGCCCCGGCCATGAAGGGATTGTCCTCCACGGCGTTGCAGAACACCACCAGCTTGGCGCAGCCCAGGCCGTCCCGGTCCGCCGTGGCGTTGGAGGTCTCCTTGATGATCCGGCCCATCAGTCCCACGGCGTCCATGTTGATGCCCGCCCGGGTGGAGCCCACGTTGACGGAGGAGCACACCAGCTCCGTCTGGGCCAGGGCCTGGGGGATGGAGCGGATCAGCCGCTCGTCGGCCCTCGTCAGGCCCTTCTGCACCAGGGCGGAGTACCCGCCGATGAAGTTGACGCCGCAGGTCCTGGCGGCGCGGTCCAGGGTCTGGGCGAAGGGCACGTAGTCCTCCGTCTCGCTGGCGCCGGCCACCAGGGCCATGGGGGTGACGGAAATCCGCTTGTTGACAATGGGGATGCCGAACTCCGCCTCGATGTCCTCGCCGGTCTTCACCAGGTTCTCGGCGCAGCGGCAGATTTTCTCGTAGATCTTCCCGCAGGCCCGCGCGGGGTCCGGGTCGCAGCAGCTGAGCAGGGAGATCCCCATGGTGATGGTGCGGATATCCAGGTGCTGCTGGTCGATCATCTCAATGGTGGAGAGAATGTCCTTTTGATTGAGCATGGTTCCTCCCCCTCTCAGATCCGGTGCATGGCGTCAAAGATCTCCTCCCGCTGGATGCGGATGGACAGGCCCATCTCCTCGCCCAGCTCCACCAGGGAGGCCGCCAGCTCCCCGAAGGAGGCGGAGGCCTGTCCGATGTCCACGGCCATGACCATGGTGAAGGCCCCCTGCAAAATGGTCTGGGAGATGTCCAGGATGTTGACGTTCTTGGCGGCCAGGCGGTTGCAGACGGCGGCGATGATGCCCACCCGATCCTGGCCTACGACGGTGACAATGGCGTTCATAACTTCTCTCCTTTTTTCTCCCCCGGAAGGGGGCGCTTCCGGCGCGGCGGGGGACTCCCTTTCCCGAGAAATCGCCCCGCCGCGCCCGGTCTCAGATCTCATCAAAAAACTTCCCGTGGATGGCCTTCACCGCCCGGTTCACGTCCTCCTCGTCCAGCAGGACGGAAACCCGGATTTCCGAGGTGTTGATCATCTGGATGTTGATTCCGGCCTCGTAGAGGGCCTCGAACATCTTGGCGGCCACGCCGCAGTTGCTCATCAGGCCCGCGCCCACGATGGACACCTTGCCGATCCTGTCGTCGGCCTCGATGTGGTCAAACCGCAGGGCCTCCTTGTGCTGGTTCAGAATGTCCTGGGCCTCCTCCAGGTCCTTCTTGTGGACGGTGAAGGTGATGTCCTTGGTCTCCTCCCGGCCAATGGATTGGAGGATGACGTCCACGTTGATGTTGTGCTTGCTCAGCAGGTCAAAGACCTGGAAGGCGACGCCGGGATTGTGCTCCAGGCCGATCAGGGCAACCCGGGCGATGCTGGTGTCCTTGGCGACGCCGGCGATGTTGGTTTTCTCCACTTTGGTGACCTCCTTCACTTTCGTGCCGGGCTTGCGCTCCAGGCTCGACACCACTTCCAAATTCACTCGGAACTTCTTGGCCAGCTCCACGCTGCGGTTGTGGAGCACCTGGGCTCCCTGGCTGGCCAGCTCCAGCATCTCGTCGTAGGTGATCTCCTCCAGCTTCCGGGCGCCGGGAACGATCCTGGGGTCCGTGGTATAGACGCCGTCCACATCCGTGTAGATCTGGCACAGGTCCGCCCGGAAGGCCGCCGCCAGGGCCACGGCGCTGGTGTCGGACCCGCCCCGGCCCAGGGTGGTGATGTCCCCGGTCCGGTCCATGCCCTGGAAGCCGGTGACAAGGATGATCCGGTGCTGGTCCAGCTCCATCTGCACCCGCTCCGGGTCAATCTTCTTGATCCGGGCGTCGGAGTGGACGGAGGTGGAGTGAATGCCCACCTGCCAGGCGTTCAGGGACACCGCCGGCAGGCCCATGGCCTCCAGGGCCATGGCGCACAGGGCCACGGAGATCTGCTCCCCGGTAGACAGCAGCATATCCATCTCCCGCTTGGACGGACGGGGGTTGATCTCCTCCGCCTTGGCGATGAGGTCGTCGGTGGTGTCGCCCTGGGCGGACAGCACCACGATGACGTCGTTGCCCTGTAAGTAGGTCTCGGCGATGATCCTGGCCACATTCTGGATACGCTTGGCGTCCCGGACGGAGCTGCCGCCGAATTTCTGTACAATCAAACTCATATCGTTTTCCTCTTTACCTCCCATTGGCTCAATGGCATCTGTAGGCCTTGTCACCGCGGCGGAAATGAAGCGAATGCCTCTTTTCCGCCCTGGGGCGCTTAGAGCCTGTTTAAAATCTCCCCGCGCATGTCTTGGCGGCGTATTTTCCGCCCTGACTGCGTTAAAAATCCTTGCCATCCGTCAGGATGCCTGCGG
>JAAWIL010000148.1 GCA_022796315.1 Oscillibacter sp.
CTTGAAATCCGTCAGGATTCCTGCGAGTTTCTTCCTTGCCAGGCAAAAATTTTTCTTGCCAATCTGCATACCGTCACCTATTGGTACAGCTTCTTACTTCCGAACCGAAAGGCCAGAAGTAATATGTGCCATGTATTGCGGCTGCCGCTGTTTACAGCGGCGAGCAAAACGGCTTGAATCAAATGTATGGTTTCCGAGCTTTAAGCTCGGAAACCATAAAATCCGTGCCGGGACGCGTTCAACCAAGTTTTTTCGTTGACAAATGGAAAAAACATGATATGATAGCGGTGTCAATTAAATCGTTTAGGCGTAGATAAGGAAGAGTAGCCCCCTGGACTCCGCGAAGAGAGCCGCCGGATGGTGCGAGGCGGCGGGAGACGGGCGGCGAAAATCACCTTGGAGCCTCCTGCTGAAAGACGATACGAGTAGGCGTGGACGGGGGATGCCCGTTACAGCATCGGCCCGTGAGACTGCGGGCCGCGAGAGGCCGCTTCCCGCGAGGGGGCGGCAATCAGGGAGTGGTACCGCAGAAGCAGGTGTCTTCTGTCTCTTTGGAGACAGGGGACGCTTTTTGCTTTTTTCATGGAATTTGAATAAAGGAGGCGATCTCAGTGACAACTATGGAAAGAATTCAGATCTGCCAGGCGGTGGTGGACCAAATTCAGCTGGAGAGCCGGCGTCCCCTCTGCCGGATCGGCCTGAGCCGGAGCCCCTTCGGCATTGCCGACAGCCACCTGGGCGGCGTGCCCTACGTGCCCCGGAACGGGGAGATCCCCACGGATCAGGACGGGAACCAGCTGTGGCTCTGCGCCCAGATCAACTTCGCTCAGATGCCGCCGCTGGAGGGCTTCCCCAGGGCCGGGATATTGCAGATCTTCCTGTCCGACCGGCGGATTGACGGCGGCTTCGGCCTCCGGAGCGGCGGGGCCGGGCGGGTCCAGGACTACTGGCGGGCCGTCTGCTATCCGGAGGTGGACGAGACCGTCACGGAGGCGGAGTGCCGGGCCAAGATGGTCATCCCCTGGGAGGAGGCCACCAAGACGAATATGCCCCGGCCCGCCTGCCAGTGGGACCTGCGGGAGATTGCCCAGGGCGTTACGAAGCTGTGGCGGGCCCCGGAGGTGCCGCTGAAGATCCGCTTCGGCCCCGCGGAGCAGGAGAGCGTCTGCATGGGGGACGTGCGCTTTTTCCGGTACTTTGACCGGGCGGCAAAGACCCTGCGGCCCGGCGAGGACCCGAAGGACTTCTACCCCTTCGACATCTGGGACCGGACGGACCAGGAGCGGGAGGCGCTGCTCCGGGTCCGGGAACAGTGCAAGAGCGGCGGGTGCAAGCTGGGGGGCTATCCCCTGTTCCTCATGCGGGACCCCCGGGAGAAGTCGCCGGAGCTGGCGGCCTGGGACACGCTGCTGTTCCAGCTGGACGACGACGCCTACTACTACCCCACAGGCGACGTGGGGGAGCAGGATCTGAACCTGAACACCGGGACGCTGAATTTCCTGATCCGGAGCGAGGACCTGAAAAACGGCGATTTCTCCCGAATTGTGGGACAGTTTGCCTATTTGTAAGGAGAGATGCCGGATATGGAGAACCCCATTCAGCTGGTCTTCCAGGATACGCCGGAGAAGCTCCGGCCCCTGGCAGAGGAGGCTGCGCGCTTCCTGACGGAGGTTCTGCGGGAGCTGGCGGCGGCGGAGAATCACAGCTTTGTGCAGGATACCCGCCTGTGTCGGAAGGGGCGGATCATCGAATTCAAGGACGGGGTCCGGGAGGAGATCACAAACAGAGAGGTGTGGAGAGAGCGGGAAAAGCTCCGTTTCGCCGCCCTGCTGGACCCCCATTGCACACAAAAATGGATAGACCAGCGAAAGGACTGTGTTCACGCGACGCACTTTCCCTCCGCGTTTCACTGTCTGAATACAGGCTGCAAGCTCACGGTTACCATGAAAAGCAGTCAAAAAGCGACGGTCTGGCTCAATCCGGGAGAGGGCGCCCCCTATGACCTGAGCGACCCGGATTTCCGCTATATGGCGGAGAGGAGTCCGATGGGCCACGGCCCTCAGTTATTCTACAGCTATTTTGAAAAATTCCGCTTTCTCCTCCGGCGTGAGGCGGAATCCTGGAAAATCGACGAGGCCTACGTCGCTGCGGACTGCGCGGACCGCTGGCAGCGGGATTGGTACTTTTGATATAATACAAAATGTAATATAGAAAGGAAGAAATACCCATGGACTACAACAAGACCATCCGACTCCCGAAGACGGACTTCCCCATGCGGGCGGGTCTGCCCAAGCGGGAGCCGGAGATGCTCAAGCGCTGGGAGGAGATGGATCTCTACCACGAGCTGCTGAAGAAGAACGAGGGCAAGCCCCGGTTCAGCCTCCACGACGGCCCCCCGTTCTCCAACGGGTCCATCCATATGGGCACCGCCATGAACAAGGCCATCAAGGACATCATCACCCGGTCCTACGCCATGCGGGGCCGCTATACCCCCTATATCCCCGGCTGGGACAACCACGGAATGCCCATCGAGTCCAACATCATCAAGCAGAACAAGCTCAACCGCAAGGCCATGAGCGTTCCGGAGTTCCGCTCCGCCTGCCATGACTTCGCCGCCCATTATGTGGACGTCCAGCGGGAGGCCTTCAAGCGTATCGGCGTAGTGGGCGACTGGGAGCGCCCCTACCTCACCATGGACCCCGGCTTTGAGGCCGAGGAGGTGAAGGTCTTCGGGGCCATGTACAAGAAGGGCTATATCTACAAGGGCCTCAAGCCCGTGTACTGGTGCCCCCACGACGAGACCGCCCTGGCCGAGGCGGAGATCGAGTACCAGGACGATCCCGTCACCACCGTATACGTGAAGTTCCCCCTGCACGACGGCCAGGGGAAGCTCTCCGCCTATGACAAGAGCAAGCTCTTCTTCGTAATCTGGACCACCACCATCTGGACCCTCCCCGGCAACCTGGCCATTGCCCTGCACCCCGCCGAGAGCTACGCCATTGTGAAGGCCTCCAACGGCGAGTACTATATCGTGGCCGAGGCCCTGGCGGAGAAGGTCATGGGCCTGGGCGGCATTGACGCCTGGGAGATCGTGGAGACCCACCCCGGCTCCTTCTTTGAGAATATGCTGGCCGACCATCCCTTCCTGGAGAAGACCAGCCGCCTGGTGCTGGCGGACTACGTCACCATGGACTCCGGCACCGGCTGCGTCCACACCGCCCCGGGCTTCGGCGCCGACGACTACCAGACCTGCAAGCGCTACGGCATGGAGATGGTGGTTCCCGTGGACGACCAGGGCAGGCACACGGACTACGCCGGGAAGTACGCCGGCATGAGCACCGACGAGTCCAACCCGGTGATTCTCAAGGACATGAAGGAGAGCGGGAGGCTCTTCGCCTCTGAGGACATCGTCCACTCCTACCCCCACTGCTGGCGCTGCAAGAACCCCATCATCTTCCGGGCCACGCCCCAGTGGTTCTGCTCCGTGGACGCCTTCAAGGAGGAGGCCTGCACGGCGGCGGATGAGGTCCGCTGGGTGCCCAAGTGGGGCATCGACCGGATGAAGTCCATGATCCGGGAGCGCAGCGACTGGTGCATCAGCCGCCAGCGCCGCTGGGGCCTGCCCATCCCCGTGTTCTACTGCCAGGACTGCGGCAAGCCCGTGGTCACCGACGAGACCATTGAGACGATTTCCAAGCTCTTCGCGGCGGAGGGCTCCAACGCCTGGTTCATCAAGGCGGCGGAGGAGATCCTGCCCCAGGGCTTCGCCTGCCCCCACTGCGGCGGGAAGACCTTCACCAAGGAGGAGGACACCCTGGACGGCTGGTTTGACTCCGGCTCCACCCACTTCGCCTCCATGCAGAAGGACCAGGGCTTCTGGCCCGCTGACATGTATCTGGAGGGCCTGGATCAGTACCGCGGATGGTTCCAGTCCTCCCTGCTCACCGCCGTGGGGGCCCTGGGTCAGGGCGCGCCCTTCCGGGAGTGCGTGACCCATGGCTGGACCGTGGACGGCGAGGGCAAGGCCATGCACAAGTCCCTGGGCAACGGCATGGACCCCGCCGACGTCATGAACCAGTACGGGGCGGACATCCTGCGCCTCTGGGCCGCCAACAGCGACTACCACGCCGATGTCCGCTGTTCTCAGGAGATCTTCAAGCAGCTGAGTCAGAACTATTTGAAGTTCCGCAACACGGCCCGGTACTGCCTGGGCAACCTGTATGGCTTCGATCCCAACCACCTGGTGAGCCCCGCCGAGATGCTGGAGCTGGACCGCTGGGCGGTGACCCGTCTCAATGCCCTGATGGAGCGGTGCTTCAAGGGCTACGACGAATATGAGTTCCTGACGGTGACCCACGCCGTGAACGACTTCTGCGTGGTGGAGCTGAGCAACTTCTACCTGGATGTCATCAAGGACCGGCTCTACTGCGACGAGCCGGAGGGCCTCAGCCGCCGCAGCGCCCAGACGGCACTGTTCCTGATCCTGGACACCATGACCAAGCTCATGGCCCCCATCCTCTGCTTTACCGCTGACGAGATCTGGCTGTCCATGCCCCACAGGGAGGGGGACGACGCCCGGAATATCCTCTTCAACGACATGAATCAGCCCTTCGCGGACTACGCCCTGGACGACGCGGCCATGGAGCGGTGGAACAAGGTTATCAAGCTGCGGGATGTGGTCAACCAGGCCCTGGAGACGGCTCGGAACGAGAAGAAGATCGGCAAGAGTCTGGAGGCGAAGATCGTCCTCACTGTGCCCGCCGTTGAGACCGCTCTGGACGGGATGGACGCGGATGCGCTGGCTGATATCCTCATCGTCTCTCAGGCGGAGTTGCAAAAGAGCAATATGAATGTCTTAAAGGTGGACGTGGAGCTCGCCCAGGGCCAGAAGTGCCAGCGATGCTGGAAGAAGTCCTCCATGGTGGGTTCCGACGGGGCCCATGAGGAGCTGTGCCCCCGGTGCGCCGCCGTGGTGGCGAAGCTGCCGGAGTTCTGAGAATCCCCTTCCTCTGCGCGGCAAGGGCGAGGCAATGCCTTGCCCCTTTCTGCGGAAACAAGAAAGCGGCAGGTGCGATGCACCTGCCGCCGCTTGTTTAGAGCCTGTTTAAAATCTCCCCGCGCATGTCTTGGCGGCGTATTTTCCGCCCTGACTGCGTTAAAAATCCTTGCCATCCGTCAGGATGCCTGCGG
>JAAWIL010000149.1 GCA_022796315.1 Oscillibacter sp.
TTGCCATCCGTCAGGATGCCTGCGGATTTTTGCCTTGCAGGGCAAAAAATCCACTCGCCAATCCATACACGTCGAGATTTTAAACAGGCTCTTAAAAACAGGCAGGCAGTGGCTCAAAAATCCGTCAGGACCGCCGCGCGCTTCTCCAGGAACGCGGTCATGCCCTCTTTTTTGTCATGGGTGGCAAAGGCCAGGCCAAAGTTGACGGCCTCCATCTCCAGACCGCTGTCCAGATCCGTGTCCGTGCCGGTCTCAATGCACATCTTCGCAAGGGAAACCGCGTAGCTGCCTTTGGAGAGAATCCGCTCCGCCATGGCAAAGCAGGTGTCCATCAGCTCCGCCGCAGGCACCACCTTGTTGGCGAGACCGATCCGATACGCCTCCCGGGCGTCGATCCTGTCGCAGGTAAAGATCAGCTCCTTGGCCCTGCCCTTGCCGACCAGACGGGCCAGCCGCTGGGTGCCGCCGAAACCGGGTAGAATCCCCAGGCCGCACTCCGGCTGGCCGAACACGGCGTTCTCCGCGGCAACCCGGATGTCACAGCTCATGGACAGCTCGCAGCCGCCGCCCAGCGCGTAGCCGTTCACGGCCGCAATCGTCACCTGCGGCATTTTCTCCAGGCGGCGGAAGGTCTCCTTGGCCAGCAGCGCCATTGCGCGGCCCTCCGCGGCTGCGGCGTTCACCATCTCCGAGATATCCGCGCCGGCCGCAAAGGCCTTGGTTCCGGACCCGGTGACGATCACCACTCGGATGTCCCTGCGCTTCTCGATCTCACCAAGGCAGGCGTTCAGCTCGCTCAGCGTGGCGCTGTTCAGGGCGTTCAGGGACTTGGGGTTGTGGATGGCGACCACGGCCACCGGTCCCTTTTCCTCCATCAGCAGATGTTCATACATGATAAAGTCTCCTCTCACATTTTTTTCGTTTCCCGCAGATCTCCCGTTCATGAATCCGCCGGAATTACCAGAGCTGCCGGTACAGCTCCTTGACATCCTTCTCCGTCATATCCCGCATGGTGTTCTGGGGACTTCCGCTCTCCATGGCGTCATGGGCCATTTTGTCGATGCAGCCAAAGAACTCCTCCCGGTTGACGCCATAGCTTTCCAGGTCCGGCGTCTTCAGAGCGCGGGTCAGCGCCGTCAGGGCGTCCAGGAATTTCCAGGCGGCCGCCTCATCCCCATCGTCCCCGTCCGCGACGCCGATCGCCCGCCCCAGGTCTCCGAAGCGGTCATAGGCGCCGGAGACGGCAAACCGCAGGCAGGTGCTCATCAAAATGGCATTGGACATCCCATGGGGAATATGGAACAGGGCCCCGATGGGACGGCTCATGCCGTGGATCAGCGTCACCGAGGCATTGTTGAACGCGATGCCCGCCTCCAGGGCGGCGATGGACATCTCAATGCGGGCCTCCTCGTTCCGGCCGTCGCAAAAGGCCGTGGGCAGGAACTGAAAGATGCGCTTCACCGCAGAGACCGCAAACACGTCCGACAGCGGCTGCGCCTTGCGGGAGGTGTACGCCTCCACCGCGTGGCACAGCGCGTCCAGGCCGGTGGCCGCTGTCACCTTCGGCGGGGCCGTCATGGTGAACCGGGGGTCAATCACCGCCAGATCCGGCAGCATGGAGTTTCCCTTCAGCAGCATCTTCACATGGTTCCTGGTGTCGTTGATGATGGAGAACTGCGTCGCCTCCGAGCCGGTGCCGGCAGTGGTGGGAATGGCCACCATGGGCGGCGCCGGCACCTCAATGACCGTTCCCATATAGGCCGTGATGTCCTCCCCGCCGGCCGCAGCCAGCACGCCAATGGACTTCATGGTGTCCATGGGACTGCCGCCGCCCAGGGCAATCAGAAAGTCGCAGCCCTCAGACCGGTATTGCTCCAAGCCGTCTTTTACCATGCTGTCGGTGGGCTCTCCGTCAATCCGGCTGAACACGGTATACTCCAGGCCGGCCCCGGCCAGCGTTTTCTCCACCTTGGCGCAGTTTCCCATCTGAACCATCATAGGATCTGTGACGATCAGCGCCTTTTTCCCCAGCTTTGCCAGCTTCTCCGCCGCGGCGTCCAATGCGCCGGAGCCGGTAAACAGACTGCCGGGAACAGAAAATTCTCTTGCCATAATGTCTCTCCTTATCATTTTCAGTATGTTATCGCTTCCAAACGGGAAGGCCGGAGCTAAGAACCTGTATCCATCATCGGGGGATGCCGGATGGACGGGGAGTTTTCTCGTCAGACAAGGAGATGTTCCGCAGCAATCCTGACGGATTGCTAGGAACAGCGGCGCAGTATGGCGGGAATAAGACCCCCCAGACGGCGTTCATCGGTTGTGAATACAGGTTCTAAGGCGGCAGAGCCGCCAGCGGCGATCCAATCGCCAATCAAGGAAAATTTCCCCAGGCGGTCTGCCGCCCGGCAAGAAGCTTTCACGCAAAGCGGCGGAAAAAAATCCGCCGTTTGGGCGTTCTGACATGCTTCAGGCAAGGCCTAAAGGAGGTTTCCCTCTGTGTCAAAGGGCAGCGGAACCGCCTCTCCCAGAATCTCCAGTCCAAGCTTTTGCGCCTCTTCCAGCAGCGGACGGGACAGCTGAATGTACTCCAGTTCCATGGTGTTCGGAATCCTCGCCATGCGCAGGCGGGACGGGTCCGCCTCTCCGGCCAGCTTGACCGCCGCCTGAATCGCCTCCCGGTCGCTGTCAAAGTACAGCGGAACCCGTCCGGACTCCGCCACACGGGAGGTCAGGCCGTTGATGTACATGCTCTCCCGGTCCAGACTGTCCACCACCCGGCGGGTGGTGGTATCCGCCACGCCCAGCCCGCAGGCATTGCCGTGAGTCTCCGGAGACAGCCCCAGCACCGCAATTCTCTGTGCCGCCGGAACCGCCGGAATCTCCCGGCTGTAAAACCGCCCGGTCACATTGGGGTCCATGCCGGAACCGCTGAAATTCTTACCGATCCGGTCCACGATCAGCACATCCAGATCCGGCACGCAGATACGCGGCATATGGGCCTTTGCTCTCCGCAGCAGCTCCGGCTCCTCCTCCGGGATCTTCCGGGCCGGGATGCCCGCAATCTCCATGGTGCGGTCATAGGCGTTTTCCAGCAGGCCGATGCCAAACAGCACCGGCAGGCGCTCCAGCAGGAAGCAGCTGATGTCCTTCACATTCTCCGGCATGTGCGCCAGACCCAGCCGGTGGCAGCACTCCGCCCCCCGCTGTTTTCCCAGCCCGATTGCCAGCATCTTCATCAGCCCGCTTTCGTAGTCCCCCCGGAACTGCGTGTGCGCCTTGATGCGGTTGACCAGCACGATTCCGTCCGCCTCGCCGGCGATGCGGTCTGTATACGCGGGGAGTCCCCCCGGCGTCCTGCCCGCAAAAACGGTGTCCATAGAGGCGAGGATGGGCATCTCCACCGTCTCCTCCGTGATCCCAAGCTCCTCCAAAACCAGCACTTGTCCGGCGGCGGTGGCGCCGCCGTGGCTGCCCATGGCGGGGACCACAAAGGGCTCCGCTCCCCGCGCTCTCAGAAATCCGCCGATGTACCGCAGATACTCCGCAATATGGTCAATCCCCCGGGAACCCGCGGTAACGGCAATCCGCATACCCGGGCGAACCGCGCCGCCGGCGGCCCCCCGGCGCAGCGCCTGTTCCAGGGCAGACTGCCAGTCCTCCAGCTGCCGGCAGGAAAATCTCTGCCGGGCGGAAAACATGGGTGGAATCTCCACGGATTCCAGCAGTGTTCCAAGTGACTTCCACATACCCGCCGTCAGGCCAGCAGGCCGGTAAACTGCCGGTAGCGCTCGTCGCTGATCTCCAAACCGTACTTGCCGACCCGCAGCTCGCTGCGGTGCTCCAGTTCACCGGGGAAGAGGATCTCCGCGTCGGGGGATGCCTTCCTGCGGGACTTCACCATTCTCACATAGTCGTCCACGCGGCTCAGGAAGTCCTCCTGCCCCAGCAGCTTGGCCGGGTCCAGCGCCATGATGAAGTTGCCGCAGTTTGGGGTATGGTCATAGTCGTCCAGGGGGTGGTGCATATTGCTGCCGTAGGCGCCGCCGGAGAGCAGGGCGGAGAATATCTCCACAATCACGCCGATGCCGTATCCCTTGTGACCGGCAATCGGGAGAAGCACGCCCTCCAGGGCCGCTTTGGCGTCGGTGGTGGGATTGCCGTCCTTGTCAATCGCCCAGCCCTCGGGAATCGGCTTCCCGGCGGCGGCGGCGTTTTTGATCTTGCCCCGGGCCGGCGAGATCGCCATATCCAGCACAATGGGGAACTCCTTTCCGGGGATGCACCAGCAGATCGGATTGGTTCCGATGGCCGGTTCCGCGCTGCCGGCGGCGGCCACAAAGGGCGGGGTATTGCACATGATATAGGCCAGCATTCCCTGCCGGGCAATCTTCAGGCCATAGTGGCTCAGCAGGGCCATATGGTTGGTGTGGTATGTAGAGACACAGCAGCATCCATATTCCTTGGCGCGCTCCGCAGCGATCTGGGCCGCCTTGTCGGCCACCACCTGACCCAGGCCGTTGTCGCCGTCCAGATGGACCAGGGCGGGGCTGTCGTTGGTAATCCGGATCTCGGGGACCGCCTTGATCAGCCCCTTCTGCAGCCGCTCCCGGTACACCAGCAGGCGGGCGGTTCCGTGAGAGGCCACGCCCCGGATATCGGCGTTTACCGCGGCCTCGGCCGCCGTCCTGGCGTCCTCCTCCGGGACGCCCACGGTGGTAAACAGCTTTGTGCAGATCTCACGCCATTCAGCGGGATTGATAATCATTTTTTGAAACCTTCCTTCGTTAACACCGGCTTCCGGCCGGATTCCGGCGGAATGCCAGCTGTTGATTTCGCGGAAAAGGCCGCTGTTTCACGGCCTTTTCACAGTATGCGCTTGTATCGTCAAAACACTGGAAAACCGGAACCCCGATTTTTAAGAACCTGTATTCATAATCGGGGGATGCCGGATGGACGGGGATTTTTCTCGTCAGACAAGGAGAGCTTCCGCAGCAATCCTGACGGATTGCAAGGAACAGCGGCGCAGTATGGCGGGAAAAAGACCGCCCAGACGGCGTTCATCGGTTGTGAATACAGGTTCTAAGAGCCTGTTTAATATCTCGACGTGTATGGATTGGCGAGTGGATTTTTTGCCCTGCAAGGCA
>JAAWIL010000150.1 GCA_022796315.1 Oscillibacter sp.
CCCGGCTGCCGCCGAATCGGGTGGTGTAGATCTTTTGTAAGTGCTGTACTTCCAGCAAAGGCATTTTGGTTCCTCCTCGCTTGTATCGCTGTATTATTGACCTAATGTACTAGTTGCATAATACAATATAGCACCAGTGTCCCCGGCTGTCAAGAGGGAGTTTTGGGAGATGTCCGAAAATGGGTTTGATGATGGTTCCTGCGAGCCCTCTCCCGCGACCTCCGGATCTTCTTATAGAATAACAGGCCCCGTAGGGCCCGGACCCCTGGCGTAGGGCCCGGACCCTGGCCGGGCCAATTCCCCCCACCACCAGGACTGGCGGTCAGCGGTTTTTCCTCCCTGCGAAAGACCGGATCTCCCTTAGGACGGGCGGTTGGTAACCGCCCCTACAGGGTGAACGCCTCGAGGGGGTGCGCCCGTAGGCGGGAAAAACCCTCTCAGTCTGGCCTATCGGCCAGCCAGCTCCCCCAGAGGGGGAGCTCAGGGAACGCCGCTCCCTTCGGAACCTCTCCCCTTGGGTGAGGTGGCACGGCGAAGCCGTGACGGAGAGGGCCGTGACGGAGAGGCCCGCCAGAACCGGAAAACCGCCCCCCTCCGCAAACACAGGAGGCGGTCCAACCGGACCGCCTCCTGAACATTCTCAAAATTCAATACCGCTTGACAAAGCTGGAAATCAGCGCCCGGCAGGTGTTCATCTGGATGCAGGCATAGAACTCCTCCGTGACCTCCTTGCCCGCCCCCACCTGGGTGGCGTTCTCCGCGTCCTCCTCCGTCTCCCAGAGGACGAAATCCGTCCAGGTGCCGCCCTGGCGGTAGTGATCCCAGGAGAGGAAGCCCTTTGCCTTGGAGATCACCTCGTCATGCAGGCGCTGCGTCTTTTCGATAAACTGCTCCTCCGTCACATTCTTCCGGAGCTTGTAGGAAAAAATCCATGCTGTCTGTGCCATACGGTTCTCCTTTCCAATCACGGCGAATTCCGGCGGGGTCTGCGGCGGGTTTTCGGGAACGGCAAAGCCCTGGAACGGCGGCCGGTTCCCCTTTTGCGCATCGGGTAATCCCGATTTTGGTATGCACGGATCATATCATAACTCCCGGGCCATTGCAAGCCGGAGGGCAGGTTTTCGGGTGCCCAGGCCCTGTTTTTCCGGAAAATATGTTTTTCATCCCCCCAAAATGTGGTTTACAAAATTGCGTGCCGGTGTTACAATAACCACTGTCCAGCCGCCCGGCGGGCCGGACGCCTGGACAACTGGGAAGGCCTATTGAATACACAAGGAGGGACGGCCTATGAGCGATTTAACCGATCTCCAAGCCCGCCTCCGGGAGCAGCGTCCGGTTACGTGGGACCAGCTGCCGGACTTTTCGCTGTACATGGACCAGGTTCTCAGCTATATGGACCGGCAGGTGATCCGCTTTGACGAGTCCGACGTGCTGACCGCCGCCATGGTGAACAACTACACCAAAAGCGGTCTGGTGCCCCGGGCCGAGGGGAAGAAATACAACCGGGAGCACCTGGCCTATCTCACCGCCATCTGCGTGCTGAAGCGGGTGATGTCCACCCGGGACATGGACCTGCTGATCCGGGAGGAGCTCCAGGGGGAGCGTCCGGTGGCCGACGGCTACGCCGCCTTCTGCGCCAGTCTGGACAAGGCCCTGCGGATTACCGCCGACGAAATGGCGGACCGGGAGGGCGCCGGCACCCTGGCGGACAACGCCATTCATTTTGCCCTGTTGAGCTATGCCGCCGGCGTGGCCAGCAGCCGCTATGTGGCCCTGCTGCGGGAGGAGACGGAGCCCCAGGCCCCGGCCGCCCCCAAAAAAGCCAAAAAGGAGCGTGAGTAACCATGGGAAATTACGTATTGCTGACGGACAGCTGCTGTGACCTGTCCCCGCAGATGGCGGAGGAGCTGAACCTGCTGGTGCAGCCCCTGAGCCTGACCCTGGGCGGGCAGGTATATCGTAACTGGCTGGACGGCCGGGAAATCGGCTTCTCGGAGTTCTATGCCCGCATCCGCGGCGGGGAGGAGGCCGTCACCTCCGCAGTCAACGTGGGGGAGTTTGAGGCGGTCATGCGCCCGGTTCTGGAGAGCGGGAAGGACCTGCTGTGCCTGAACTTCTCCTCTGCGCTCTCCACCACCTACCAGTCCGCCGTCATCGCGGCCCAGGAGCTGGGGGAGGCGTTTCCAGAGCGAAAAATTCTGGTTGTGGACAGTCTCTGCGCCTCCCTGGGCCAGGGGTTGTTTGTCTATCTGTGCGCCAAGCGGCAGCAGGCCGGGGCCACCTTGGAGGAGCTCCACGCCTACGCCGAGGATCTCAAGGGCAAGATCTGCCACTGGTTCACGGTGGATGATCTGTATCATCTCAAGCGGGGCGGCCGGGTGAGCGCCGCGGCGGCGCTGTTCGGCACCATGCTCTCCGTAAAGCCCATTCTTCACGTGGACGAACAGGGGCGGCTGATCCCCAGGGAGAAGTGCCGGGGCCGGCGGGCGTCCCTGCTGGCGCTGGTGGACCATATGGAGAAGACGTCCATCAATCCCCGGACGCAGACGGTGTTTATCTCCCACGGGGATTGCCTGGCGGACGCGCAGTTTGTGGCCGGGGAGATTACCCGGCGGTTTGGGATTACGGATATTCACATCAACTACATTGGGCCGGTGATTGGGAATCACTCTGGGCCGGGGACTGTGGCGCTGTTCTTCCTGGGGGAGCCAAGATAGCCGGCCTGCGGCCGGGGGTGGGGGCTTTGGCCATGATGATGGCCTGGCAGTTTGCACCCCCCATTTTCTCTTTTTCTGAGCGCAGAAAAAGAGAAAACGGGCCGTGCACGGTCCAAAAGAGAAAAAGACGCGGTGGCGAAACTTGGCCGCAGGCCAAGTTTCGCCAATGTACGGAGGCTCTCCCCGCCCAGTGCCCAGGTAATTGGGGAGTCTTCTGCCGGCGCGCGCCGGACCACCCAGTAGAAGAACCCTTGGCCCGCGTGAAGAGACTGCCAACGGTAACTATTGGGAGGTTGACGCACGGTCTTCTCTCCTCTTTCCGCGTTTCCGCGCTGGCCTGGCTCTTTCGCAGCCTCAGTCTTCCGTGGGCCCCACCCTTCTACCTCTCCCTCTGGGAGAGGTGCCCCAGTGGGCACACTGGGGCGGAGAGGGCTTCCCCCGAACTCTGCTGCTATTTACCGGTCCAGGCAGGCGCTGGACAGGCTGAGGCCTAAAGTCAGGCCCTGGTAAAAGGCATACAGACTATGCCCCTTTACCGGGTCCCCACAGACCCACTCCGGCCACCGCTTCGGGTCTGGCGGCATTACAAAGTCTCCATACAAAAGCTCAACAACAAACGGGATCTCATTCATAGCCATCGTCTCCAAACGAAGTTTTTCGTATGTCCATACTTCGATGATAATACACATTTGCTCGTATGTCAAGGGGGAATTATGGAATTTGCAGAAAAAATCCGAGAGCTTCGGAAATCACAGCACTTAACCCAGGCCGAGGTTGCGAAAAAAGTCGGTCTCACAACCCGTGGCTATCAAGACATGGAACTTGGGTCCCTGCCAAGATATGAAAATTTACTTCGCATTGCAGAGTACTATGATGTATCCGTAGACTGGCTGATGGGCCGAACGGAAAAACGCGAAGTCAACCGCTAAAAAAGGGGGGGGAGCTCCCCCACAAATCTCCCCGCCAGCGCGGAAGCGCGGAAAGAGAAGGGAAGACCGTGCGTCAACCTCCCAACAGTTACCGTCGGCAGTCTCTTCACGCGGGTCAAGACTCCTTCACCTGAGGGGTCCGGCGCGCGCCGGCAGGGGCCACCAAGTCTGCACCCAAACCGGGCGGGGACAACCCCCGCGGATGGCGAAACTTGACCTCCGGTCAAGTTCTCGCCCAAGCGTTTTTTTCTTTTGGACCGTGCACGGCCCGTTTTCTTTTTGGCAAGACCAAAAAGAAAATGGGGGGTGCAAAGCACCAGCTATCTTCATAGCTGAATCCCCCCAATTTTTATGAAAGCGAGGACCCCGCCATGAATTGGCTGGAATTACATATCGACACCACCCACACCGGGCTGGACCCGGTCGCCGCCCTCCTCTCCACCCTGGAGATCGACAACCTGGTCATTGACGACGAGGAGGAATTCCAGGACTTCCTGGAGGAAACCCGCCCTCACTGGGACTACGTGGACGAGGACCTGGCCTCCCGGATGCGGGGCCGCTCCCGGATCACCTTCTACCTCCTGGCCGGGGACGCCGGCTTTGCCAAGCTGGCGGAGGTCCGCATGGCCCTCCAGACCCTCAAGGAATCCCGCAGCGACTGCGGTTCCCTCCTGCTGACCCTGGAGAACATCCAGGACGCCGACTGGGAAAACAGCTGGAAGCAGTACTACAAGCCCCTGGAGATCGGAGAGCGGCTGCTGGTGGTGCCCCAGTGGGAGAACGCCGGCTCCACAGAGCGGGTCACCGTCACCCTGGACCCCGGCCTGACCTTCGGCACCGGGAACCACGCCACCACCCGCCTCTGCCTCACCGCCCTGGAGAGGGCCGTCCACGGGGGCGAGCGGGTGCTGGACCTGGGATGCGGCAGCGGCATCCTCTCCATTGCGGCCCTGCGGCTGGGGGCGGCCTCCGCCCTGGCGGTGGACATTGACGAGCAGTGCCTCACCGTGGCCCGGGACAACGCGGCCCTGAATCAGACCGGGCCGGACACCTTCTCCGTCCGGATCGGCAACGTGCTGACAGACGAGGACTTCCGGGCCTCCCTGGGCGGGGGCTATGACCTCGTGCTGGCGAACATTGTGGCGGACGTCATCATCGGCCTTGCCCCGCTGGTCTCCTCCTTCCTGCGGGAGGGGGGACGGTTCCTCTGCTCCGGCATCATCGACCAGCGGACGGAGGAGGTGGCCCAAGCGCTCCGGGAGGCGGGGCTGACGATTCTGGAGCGGCACGAGAGCGAGGGCTGGGCGGCGTTTGTCTGCCAGTGACCCGCAAGTTTGCTCCCTCTTTCCCTCCGTGCTGATAAACGCCTATCCATTTCTCTGATCGTTAAGAGCCTGTTTCATATCTCGACGTGTATGGATTGGCGAGTGGATTTTTTGCCCTGCAAGGCAAAAATCCGCAGGCATCCTGACGGATGGCAAGGATT
>JAAWIL010000151.1 GCA_022796315.1 Oscillibacter sp.
CATCCTGACGGATGGCAAGGATTTTTAACGCAGTCAGGGCGGATAATACGCCGCCAAGACATGCGCGGGGAGATTTTAAACAGGCTCTAAGAGCCGCCGGCCTCATTCACGGGGGACCTCATCCAGGGCGCGGAAGACGCCCCGGGAGTACCACGCCACCAGCATCGCCGTCCCGGCGGCCCCCAGCAGGACGGCCCAGGCCGGGCACCCCTCAAACAGCGCCCCGTAGACCGCCTGTCCCAGGGGCGAGGCGCAGTTGGACACCGCCATAATGAAGGCCATCACCTTCCCCAGCAGCTCCGGAGGCGTCTGCCCCTGGGCGGCGGCGCTGAGGACCACCACCAGCATGGTGGACAGGACCATGACCGCGAAGCTCATGGCCGTCACTCCCCACCAGCCCAGGGCGGACGGGACCCCCGGCAGCAGCGCCGCCCCCATGCCCGCCGCCGTCAGGCTGGCCGCCAGCAGCACCAGTCCCCCTCGCCGGAGAGGCAGCCGCGCCCCCAGGCAGGCCATCAGCACGCCGCCGAAGAGCCCGCCCAGGCCCATGGCCCCCTGGGTGATCCCCAGGCGGCTGTCGCTCATCTCCAGCACCTGGACCACCGCCACGGGGATGCCCACCACCAGCGCGGCGGACAGCACCAGGTTGAACAGGGCCAGCACCAGCATGACGGACAAAAACACCGGCTTCTCCCGGCGGATGAAGTGCCAGCTCTCCCCCAGGTCCCGCCGGACCGTGGCCAGCACGCCCCCCGCCGCCGCCCGGGGTCTGTGGGGGATGCGGATGAAGAGCTCCATGACGGCGGAGAGGAAGAAGCACGCGATGCCCACCCAGAGAATGGGCCGGAGGCCGAAGGTCCCGAACAGCACGCCGCCGGTCACCGGCCCCAGCAGGGCGGAGAGGGTCTGCACCATGTTGATGACCGCGTTGGCGCTGGTGAGCTGCTCCGGCGCCGCCAGCAGGGGGATGCTGGCCTGGACCGCCGGCTGGTAGGCCCCGGCGACGCCGTAGAGCAACATGAGGCAGGCAATCATCAGCGGCACCAGGGGCACCCGGCCCAGCAGGAGGGTGAACCCCAGGATCAGGCCTGCCGTGGAGAAATCCAGGATCACCATGATATCCCGCTTGTTCACCCGGTCCGCCACCACGCCGCCGATGGGAGCGCACAGCACGGCGGGAATGAACGCCGCCGCTCCCACCGCGCCGAAGAGGGCTGGAGAGCCGGTCTCCCGCAGCAGGTACAGCGGCAGGGCGAAGCGCAGGATGGCATTGCCGAAGAGGGAGATGATCTGCCCCAGGACTACCAGGGTGAAGTCCCGCCGGAAGAGGGGCGCTTGCTTTGTGTTCATAGAATAACTCCTTTTTTGTTTTTTAGAAACCGACCGCCGGTTTTTATATTTCCAAAAAGAAACCGCCCTCCTGCGGCAGTTCCTTTTCAAACGGAGGCGTTTCCCTCCACCGGCGGGCGCTGACCCAGTCCGGCGTAGTGTATCAGCAGCTCAACGCTCTCCTGGTCGAACATCTCGGGGATGCCGAAGCGGAAGAACAGCTGGTTGAAGATGGCGCACCGGGCCCGGGTCTCCTCCGGGGTGGTAGGCTGGACCACGGGGTTGATCCAGCAGTCGGAGAGCAGCAACATGACTTCCGCCAGCTCCTTGGGGTGTTCCGTGCAGATGGAGCCGTCGGCCATGCCCTGGCGGAGGATGGGTTCCATGAATTCCGGCACGACCTCCGTAAAGAGGCTCTGCAGTTCCGCTGCCAGAAACTTGGCGTTATCAATCAGATAGGGCATCATGGAGTACATTTTCACCTGTTTGTCCGGGTGCATGGAGGCCTTGAAAATAGCCCGCAGCTTCTCCAGTCCGTTGAGGGAGGGGTCGTCCCGGATGGCCGCCAGCGCCCCGGCGTTCCGCCGGCCGATGCGGTCGCAGACGGAGTAGAAGATGTCCTCCTTGGAGGTGAAGTGGTGATAAATGGCCCCCTTGGAGAGACCTGTGGCCTGGATGATGTCCTGAAGGGAGGTCCGGTCATAGCCCTTCTCGATAAACAGCCGCTCCGCTGTGTCCAGGATCTTCCGGATGGTCTCCTCCGGGTACTTGTTCCGGCCCACGCACTCCGCCTCCCCCCAACAGACCGCCGGTCTGTTTGAAGTATATCACAGCTCCTCAGCCCTGTCAAGAGTCCTCTTTTCAGGGGAGCCCCACGCGCATCCCCCTGCGGGTTCTGCAGGGGCGGCTATGCGTCCCGTCTCCCCGCAGCCTCCGGCCCCCCCGTAGGATGGCAGACCGGCAGGGGCCCAAATCCCCCGCCATACGAACTGCCTCCATCTGCACATAGGTTCCTTTTGGGCTGTACAGCCCTATTGTAGGGGATGGATGCCAAGGTTGTCAAGGGCTTTCGCGGGCACGTCCCAGCGCCTCCCTCTTGTTTTCCGGGAGATCCCGCATTATAATAGTGTCACCTTATCAAACCAACTTCCGGAGGTGACAGGATGGGAAACCGCCCTACTTTGAAAACCATCGGCCAGCTGGCGGGGCTCTCCCATGTGGCGGTGTCCAAGGCCCTGCGGGATGCCCCCGACATCTCCGACGCCACCAAGGAGCGGGTCCGGAAAATCGCCCGGGAGGTGGGCTACACCCCCAATGTGGCCGCCCGGAACCTCTATCTCCAGCGCACCAGCACCATCGGCATGATCGTCCCGGCCATGGGGAGCAACACCGCCTACGACCTGCTCTTCAACGAGGTCAGCCAGGCCGCGGCGGCCCGGGGCTTCTGCGTGATGCTGGGCAGCAGCCACCGCAGTCTGGATCTGGAGGAGCGGCACTGCCGGATGATGGTGGGCAACCAGGTGGGCGCGCTCCTTGTGGCCTCCTGCACCAGCGAGATCTCCCACATCAAGGCCGCCTGCGGCCCCACACCGGCGATCTTCGTGGGAGGCAAGACCGCCCCGGAGGAGCCCTATGCCCTGCTGTGCGACTACCGCAGCAGCGGCGTCCTGGCGGTGGAGCACCTCACCGGCCTGGGGCACCGGGACATCGCCCTGCTCACCTATGAGCCCTTCAACCGCACCATCCAGCAAAAGGAGGAGGGCTTCTCCCAGGCCATGGAGGCCCGGGGCCTTCGCCCCCGGATTCTCCGGACCGGAAACGCCGCCAACACCCTGGGGGCCGGCGGCGCCGCCGTGGAACAGCTGCTGGCCCAGGGGCCGCTGCCCACAGCGCTGTGGTGCGCCAGCGACTATCTGGCCGTGGGAGTCCTGAACGCCCTGCGGCTCCATGGGATCTCCGTCCCCGGCGATGTCTCGGTGATGGGCCATGACGACCTCTATTTCGATCTCTTTCCGGACCTGGATCTGACCACCCTCCGCACCCCCATGGCGGAGCTGGGCAAGGCCGCCGTGGAGCTGGCGGTGGCCCTGATGGAATCGGGCAGTCCGGACCAGTCCCGGCAGGTCTTCCGGCCCTCCCTGGTGGTCCGGGGCAGCACCGGCCCGGTCCGCCGGTCCCCCTTATGAGAGGCGGCGGCCCCCGGCGGGCGCCCCACGTCCTGCTGGTCCTGACGGCCCTGCTCCTGCTGGCGGCGGCGCTGACCTGGCTGATCCCGGCGGGGAGCTATGCGCGGGTCTTTCACGAGGCCTCCGGCCAGACGGTGGTGGTGCCCGGCAGTTTCTCCTATGGGGAGCCGTCTCCGGTGGCCCCCTGGCAGCTGCCCGGGCTGATCTTCGAGGCCCTCTCCACCGGCTCCGGGCCCCAGCTGATGGTCTTCGTCCTCCTGCTGGGGGGCGCTTTTGAGATCATCCTGGAGAGCGGGGCCATGGGGGCCCTGTGCGCGGGGGTGGTCCGGCGGTTCCAGAGCCGGCCCGGATGGCTGATCCCGGCCTCGGTGGGGGTGTTCTCGGTGCTGGGCTTCACCATGGGGCTCACCACTGCCTCCATTGTCTTCCTCCCCCTGGGCATGGCGGTGGCCAAGTCTCTGGGCTACGACGGGAAAACCGGCATGGCCATGGTGATGCTGGGCACCAACGCGGGCTTTGCGGCGGGGATCTACAACCCCTTCTCCGTGGGCGTCGCCCAGACCATCGCGGAGCTGCCCCTCTACTCCGGGGCGTGGCTGCGGTGGCTGCTGCTGGCGGCGTTGGTCTGCGTGACCAGTCTCTACATTCTCCGCAGGGCCGGAGCCCCCGGCCTGCCCGGCGGCCAGGCGGAATTCGAGGCGCAAGCGGAGCTTACCCCCCGTCAGGGCCTGGTTCTGGCCCTGACGCTGGGGGCCCTGGCGGTGGTGGTCTGGGGCGTGGGGGCCCGGGGCTGGCGGGTGCCGGAGATCGCCTCTGTCTTTCTGGTCCTGGGCGTTCTGTGCGGCATCGCCGCCGGGTTCGGGGCCAACCAAATCTGCGCCCTGGAGGCGGCGGGGTGCCGGAAGATGGTCTCTGGGGCGCTGACCATCGGCCTGGCTGCGGCGGTGCGGCTGGTGCTGGTCCGTGGCGGGATTCTGGACAGCGTGGTCCACGGCCTGCTCCGGCTGGTGGAGGATCTGCCCGCCTGGGGCCAGCTGCTGGGGATGTACTGCGCCAACGTCCTTTTGGACCCGCTGATCACCTCCGGCTCCGGCCACGCAGCGGTGGCCATGCCCCTGATGGTCCCCCTGGCCGACGCCCTGGGCCTGTCCCGGCAGGCGGCGGTGCTGGCCTTCCAGCTGGGGGACGGGCTGGTGAATCTCACCTCCCCCATCTCCAACACCCTGGTGAGCTGTCTGGCCCTTTCCGGGGTGAGCTACCAGAAGTGGCTGCGTTATTTTCTGCCCCTGGTGGGGATCTACCTGGTAATTGGCGCGGCCTGTCTGCTCCTGGCCGGGGCCGTGGGATACTGAGCGCGGGACCGCAGGCTTGCCTGCGGTCCTCAGGCTGTCGAAAAAGTATTTTCGACAGCCTGAGCAAGTTTTCAGAACTTTGAAATAGTTCTGAAAACTTATGATTTAAATGGTGCAGGAAACCCTTCCTGGGTTCATCTCCGCACTAAGAGCCGCCGCGAGCGGCGGTTGCGCTTCGAAACGCGCCTGCGGGCGCAGCCGCACACACCCCTCCTTCCCGTCAAAGGAATCTCCCCCGTTTTTCGACAAGCTG
>JAAWIL010000152.1 GCA_022796315.1 Oscillibacter sp.
CCGCAGGCATCCTGACGGATGGCAAGGATTTTTAACGCAGTCAGGGCGGAAAATACGCCGCCAAGACATGCGCGGGGAGATTTTAAACAGGCTCTCAGCCCAGGAGGCCCGCCAGGCGCTCCCAGAGCACGGTCAGCCCCAGGCTGTACAGGGCGATGGCGCAGGGCTTTCCCAGCAGGATGATGGCGGTGTACCGCCGCCAGGTCATCTCCGTGGTCCCCGCCAGATAGCACAGGAAGTCATCCGGCGCCACCGGCAGGAAAATCGCCCAGGCAAAGAGCCGCGCGAAGCGGTCCCGCTCCTCCGCCCAATGGCTGTATTTTTGGATGAGTTTCTCCGGAAAGAGGACCGAGAGCAGGGGCTTTCCGCAGCTGCGGGCCACCGCGAAGGCCGCCAGGGACCCCAGGCAGATGCCCACGTAGTTGTACACAAAGCCCCACACCGGGCCAAACAGCAGCACTCCGGCCAGACAGCCCAGTCCCCCCGGCAGCACCGGCACCACCACCTGCACCGCCTGGAACAGCACAAACAGCAGCCATCCCGCCGCCCCGCAGCTGTGGACCAGAGCCTGCATCCGCTCCTGGGAGGTCAGCACGCCGGTCTTCCAGCCCCACAGGGCCAGGATCACGCTGAGGAGAAACCCCGCCAGGGACACCGCCTGGAACATCCGACGCTCCCGGGTCATGCCGGCACCTCCCGGCGGCACCCGCTCCGGCGCTCCGCCTGCTCCCGGTAGATCCGCTCCATCCGCTCCGCGAAGCACTCCGCGGAGAAGGGCTCCGCCGCCCGGCGCGCCCCGGAGGACATCCGTCTCTGCCGGTCCGGGTGCGCCAGGAAGCACTCCAGGTCCCGGCGGAACTCCGCCTCATCCCGGTACTGCCAGCCGTTCTCGCCCTCCCGGATCACGCCGCAGAGGCACGGGTCCGCCCGGCACAGGGCCGGGACGCCGGCGGCCAGGGCCTCGATGTAGGTCAGTCCCTGGGTCTCGCTGGTGGAGGCGCTGACAAACAGGTCCCCCAGCTGGTACCAATCCGCCACCTGGGCGGGGGGGACCATGCCGGCGAAGACCACCGCCGGGGCGGAGAGCCCCAGACCGCCGGCCGCGCCCTCCAGCCGGAGCCGGTCCGGGCCGTCCCCCACCAGCAGCAGCGTCACCGGGGCGTCCCCCAGGCCCGCCCGGAAGCGCAGGAGCTCCTCTATGTTCTTCTCCCCGGCCAGGCGGCCCACATTCACCAGGATCAGGTTCTCCTGGGGGATGTTCATGCTCTGCCGCAGCACGGCCTGGCGCAGGGGGTCCGGCTCGCTGGAGAAGGGCCCCAGGTCGATGCCGGAGGGCACCACGAATACCGGGCAGGCCACGTCATAGTCCAGCAGCAGGCGGCGGACCTTGGCAGTGGGGGCGATGAGGCAGTCCGCCTGGGCCGCCACCCAGCGGGAGAACACCGCCACCGCCTTCTTCCCGAAGCGGACGCTGGGGGAGAAGTAGTGGGTATAGTCCTCGTACACCGTGTGATAGGTGTGGATCAGGGGCACATTCAGCTCCTCGGCGATGCGGCGGGCCAGGAAGAAGGTGGAGAACTCGCACTGGCTGTGGACCACGTCGGGTCCCCATTCCACCAGCTCCCGGACCCACCGGCCCGCCAGGGCCGTCCGCAGCCGGGCGCCGGGGTAGACCAGCCCCGCCGTCACGGAGCCCAGGTAGGTGACCCCGTGCTCCTCCCGGGAGCGGGCGGTGGGGGAGAGGGTCAGGATGCGGACCTCATGGCCCCGGTCCTCCAGGGCGCGGCGCAAATTTTTCACGGAGGTCACCACGCCGTTGACGGCGGGGGTGTACCAGTCCGAGGTAATGAGAATTTTCATGGAGCGTTCCTCCTGTCTGCCTGTAAGCACCTGTATTCATAGCCGGGGAATGCGGGATTGGCGGGGGATTTTGCCGTCAATCAAGGCAAATTTTCGTAGGCATCCTGACGGATGGCAAGAAAATTTAACGAAGAGCGGCAGCAAAAGAGCCGCCAAGACCCATTCCATGGCTGTGAATACAGGTTCTAAAATCGGGCGTGTCATCGTTTGTCTATCATACGATCCGGCAAAGCCGGTTTCTTCAATTTCCCAAAAAATTTTTTTCCGAGCTTCACTGTATTAAATATAATAATACAGTTGATACAGTTTGTCAAGGCCTTCCTCAAAAGCCGCGTATCCGATTCCGGATTTGATCCGGGGATCTGCGGGCCCTGCCGGGGGAGAGGCGCAGGGGCCGCCGCCCCCGCCGGCCCGCCGGAACCGGGACGGGACCCCTGCGGGGACGCGCCCTCCCGGTCACCGGATCTCCGGGCCGCCGACGATCCGGCTGTACGTCCGGGCTGTCAGCAGGAACACCGCGGCGTAGACGGCGCAGAACACCAGCAGCGTCCCCGCGCTGCACCGGGCGAACAGGGGGATGTCCCGGAGCTGGAACAGCTCCAGCATCTTGCTGAGCATGGGAAAGGCCGCCAGAATATGGAGCCCCGCCGCCAGCAGGGGCAGGAAGAACACCAGCAGGATCTGGCTGCGGATGGACCCATGGACCTCCCGCTCCGTCATGCCCACCTGGCGGCAGATGCGGTAGCGCCGCTGGTCCTCGTAGCCCTCGGAGATCTGCTTGTAGTAGATGATCAGGACGGTGGCCGTCAGGAAGAGAACCCCCAGGAAGATCCCCAGGAACAGGAAGCCGCCGTACATCGCGTAGAAGTCCACGGCGTTCTCCTGCTTGCTGATGTAGTCCACGCCGTCATCCCGCTTGCTCAGCTCCAGGACCAGGCGCTCCGTCTGGGCCAGCTTTTTCTCGTAGTCCTCTCCGGGCAGGTTCATCTGGACCCGGAACTGCCGGGCACTGCGCTCCCTGTCCAGGGCGGCAAACTCCTCTGCCGTCTCCCGGTCGGACACTACCAGAAATGCCCTCGGCTCGTCGGAGGTCACCAGGACGGTGCTGCCCCGGGCAATGGGCTCCGGGGCGGTGTCCCGGATCTGGAGGGACAGCCCCGGCTCCCCGAAGCGGGGAGATAGGGAGAGGGTCTCCGGGAATTCCGGGAGATTCTCCGTATAGGCCAGGGCCTCCCCCGGGCCCAGATGGACCGGCCGGCCGGTCAGCCGGGTGTAGTCCTCCGCCGTCACGACCTCCACCAGGAGCCGGGTGCAGTCTTCGTCCAGATTCAGCGCCGCCGCGTCCCCCTTCAGGCCGCAATAGCTCCAATAGCGGCTGTAGTATTGCAGGTCCGCGAAGCCGCCGGTGTCCGTTCCCGCCCCCGTCACCTGGGCCAGGTAGTCCATGGGGTCTTCCGGCTGGCGGTCCAGGTCCTGGACGAACTCGATGTCCACGGGAAACATCTGGTTCAGGGAGTTCTCCAGGCCGATATACAGGCTGATGGTGGTGGACACCGTCACCAGCACCATGGTGGAGAGGATGCAGATGTTGGCCAGGCCCACGGCGTTCTGCTTCATCCGGTACAGGAGGCCGGAGACGGCGGTGAAATGGCGGGTTTTGTAGTAGAAGCCCTTATTGGCCCGCAGGGCCTTCAGCAGCGCGATGGACCCGGCGGTGAAAAGGCAGTAGGTGCCCAGCATCACCAGGAACACCGCCACGATGAACCACAGGAGGGCCTCAATGGGGCCCTTCACCGTGAGGGCCAGGAAGTAGCCCCCTCCCAGGGTCAGCAGGCCCAGGACCACCAGGACCCACTTGGTCCGGGGCTCCCGCTCCCCGGCTCCGGCGCTGTGGAGCAGCTCTACCGGCTTGGACCGGCCCAGCCGGAAGAGGTTGCCCAAGAGCGTCAGGGCAAAGAGGAGGGCAAAGAGCCCCGCCGTCTCGGCCATGGCCGCGCCGCTGACGGAGAACCGGAACTGGGCGGGGATGTGGACCATCTGCACCAGCAGCGTCAGGATCAGGCGGCTCAGCAGCACCCCCACGGCGATGCCCCCCAGGATCACCGACGCTGCGCACAGCAGGGTCTCCCAGAGACAGACCCAGGCGATGTGGCGCTTTTCCAGGCCTAAGATGTTGTACAGTCCCAGCTCCCGCTGCCGCCGCTTCATGACGAAGCTGTTGGCGTAGAGGAGGATCACCGCGGCGAACAGCGCCGCAATGAAGGCCCCCATGCCCATGAGGCTCTGGAGGTACACGGCCCCCCGGACGGTGTTCAGGTCCTCGCTGTGGCAGAGGAAGCGGATCATGTAGTACATGGCCGCCGTGCCGCCGCAGGAGAGGAGATAGGGCAGGTAGAACCGGCCGTTCCGGGCCAGATTCACCAGGGCCAGCCGGGGAAAGAAGCGCGCCTTACCCATGGCATTTCCCTCCCTGGGCCAGGCTGGTGAGGACCTCGGAGATCCGGCGGTACTGGGCCTCCCGGCTCTCCTCCGTCCGGTACAGCTGGTGATAGACCTGGCCGTCCCGGAGGAACAGCACCCGCCCGGCGTGGCTGGCGGCCTCCACGGAGTGGGTCACCATGACAATGGTCTGGCCCGCCCGGTTGATCTCCCCGAAGAGGTCCAGGAGGCTCCCGGAGGACCGGGAGTCCAGGGCCCCCGTGGGCTCATCCGCCAGCACCAGCTGGGGCTCCGTAATGAGGGCCCGGGCCACGGCGCAGCGCTGCTTCTGGCCGCCGGAGACCTCATAGGGGTACTTGGCCAGCAGGTCCGCAATGCCCAGCTGTTCCGCCAGGGGGCGGAGCTTCCGCTCCATGGTCCCATAGTCCTCTCCCGCCAGCACCAGGGGCAGGAAGATGTTGTCCTGAAGGGAGAAGGTGTCCAGCAGGTTGAAGTCCTGGAACACGAATCCCAGCCGCGCGCGGCGGAAGGCCGCCAGGTCCCGCTCCCGGATGGCGGAGAGGGCTGTCCCGTTCAGCAGCACCTCCCCCGCCGTGGGCCGGTCCAGGGCCGCCAGGATATTCAGCAGGGTGGTCTTGCCCGAGCCAGACTCCCCCATGATGGCCACGTATTCGCCGGGCTCCACGGTAAAGGCCACGTCCCGCAGGGCCTCCACCCGGCTGCCGCCGAATCGGGTGGTGTAGATCTTTTGTAAGTGCTGTACTTCCAGCAAAGGCATTTTGGTTCCTCCTCGCTTGTATCGCTGTATTATTG
>JAAWIL010000153.1 GCA_022796315.1 Oscillibacter sp.
GTCGCCGCAAGCGGGCGGGCTTAGAATTACTTCTAAGAAATCCGCTATTTTTTCTCATTTTCGCTGTCCGAGTTTCTCAAAAATTTTGTCGCGCTACAACGATTTTGACATCGACGATTTCTGCCCCAAATGCGGTGCATTCAACCAGCCGGCCCAGAGCTGCCGGATTGATCGGAACGGCAGTGTGGTCCGGGTGGACGGCATCAACGAGGAGAACCACAGGGGGTCCTTTGTCCACCGGGAGCTTCATGCGGAGGACCGGGAGCGCCGCCGGGTGGGCCTGGAGCGGAACGCGTTCCGGACCGGGCAGCCTGCCCGGCCTGCGGAGCAGGGGACATCCCAGAGAGACCGGAAAAAAACCAAAATGCCGTTGATTGGTTGGATTATTTTGACCATTATCGGGATCAATGTATTCTTCAATCTGCTCAGAGGTCTGCTCACCCTTCTGCTCTGGTGAACAGCGGCCCTGTGCCATAAGGCATAGGGCCGCTTATCTTCAGGAGGCGGGGACCTCCAGATCCAGGGCAGTCAATTCGTCACTGGTGGCTGAGGTGATGTTCACGGACAGATGCCGGCTGTCGGTCCAGCTGAGGCTGTAGACATACTCGGATTCCGCCAGATCCAGCTGGGCCAGAAGCTGGCCGTCATAGCCGTAGATGCAGGAGTCACTCCACACATCATAGGCGGCAGTGGTGATGTCATCCTCCCGCCAGGTGAGATGGGTGCCCAGGATATCCTTTACAAAGGTCTCGCTCTCCGTGTCAAAGATGCCGTAGTAGGCAATGTTTGGGTTGATGTGTCCCTCCACCACCAGAAAGGTGCCCACCTGAGTCTCTCCCATCAAGGAGTTGACGCCGGCCTCCCGCTCCCGCAGATCGTACTCCTTCCCTTGATAGGTGAATATCACGCCTTCAAGGGGCTCGTCCGGGAGCTCAGTGGGCGGCGGGTCTGTGGTCTCCTCCGGGGAGGCCGCGCCGCAGGCGGTCAGGAACAGGCACAGCGCAATCAGGAACCAGAGCTTTCTCATCATCACGTACTCCTTTTTTGGGCAAGATAGAGGAAGCGTACCACGCCGCAGAGGAGAAGTCCCAACAAATTCGTAACAATGCAACAACAAATTTTAACAGTGGTATTTTTCCGCCTCCGGTACACACTAGCCTTGAAAACGGAGAGAGGAATGGAAGCGGATGCGGAGAGGGCAAATCTGTTTGTTAGCGGCGGCCGGATTGCTGCTGCTGTGCTGCGCCGGTGGACAGGCGATACCGGTCCAGGCTCCGGCGGAGATCCCGACGGAATCCAAATATATTGCCCTGACCTTTGACGACGGACCTCGCCGGGGCACCACGGACCGGCTCCTGGACGGCCTGCGGGAGCGGGGAGCCAGCGCCACCTTCTTCCTGGTGGGAGAGGAGATTGCCGGCAGGGAGGACCTGGTGGAGCGGATGCAGGCAGAGGGCCACCAGATCGGGAACCACACCTGGAGCCACGTGCGGCTGGAGGGAAGCGGCCCGGAGAAGGCGGCCGAGGAGGTGGAGCGGACAGAGGCGGCGCTGGAGGAGCTGCTGGGGAGCAGCGGCTATTGGCTCCGCCCGCCCTACGGCCTCATCACGGAGGGGGAGGAGGCCCGGATTGCCGTGCCCATGGTGAAGTGGTCCGTGGACCCCAGGGATTGGGAGAGCCGCAATACGGCCAAGGTGGTCCAGGCGGTGTTGGACGCCGCGGAGCCCAACAGCATCATCCTGCTCCATGACATCTACCCCACCTCCGTGGAGGCGGCGCTGCAGGTGGTGGACACCTTGCAGGCGGAGGGGTACTGGTTTGTGACGGTGGAGGAGCTCCTGGCCATCAACGGAGTGCTCCCGGAGCCGGGTGTTATGTACCGAAGCGGAAAGGGATAAAAAAAGAGACGCCATAAGGCGTCTCTTTTTGTGTGATTACCCGATCATCAGCAGGGCCAGCGTCAGCAGCAGGAAGATCGCGCCGATCCACTTGGTGGCACGAGCCAGCTTGGCGTCCAGGGTCTTGGCCTTGTTCTTGGCCAGGAAGGAGTCAGCCACGCCGCCGATGGCGCCGGAGAGGCCGGCGCTCTTGCCGGACTGGAACAGAACCACGCAGATAATGGTCAGGCCGCACAGGACCTGCAGAACCGTGACAGCAGTCTTCATGACGGAATACCTCCAGATAACAGACATACACAGGGTATGCGATGATTTCACAGGAAACAATGTTACCATACTTTCTACCAATTTTCAAGGGGAATTTGCAAAATAACCGCGCAATTTTTTTGGCGCGGCAGAAGAAAAAACCGCAAAAAATTGGAACGCATGTTTGCTATTTGCGAAAGAGTATGGTATACTGGAAAAAACGGATTCACTTCGGTGTGTTACGTCAGGAGGACCGGCCATGGTAGAGCTATCCGCTATGCAGCAAAAGATTTATGAGTACATCGCGTTCTATATCCGGGCGCAGGGGTATCCCCCCTCCGTGCGGGAGATTGGGGAGGCGGTGGGGCTGAAATCCCCCTCCACCGTACACTTCCACCTCAAGCGGCTGGAGGAGGCCGGCGTCATCGAAAAGGGCGCCAAAAAGGGCCGCGCCATCACGCTGACCGATCCGGCGGCGAAGGCGGACAGGGTGCCCATCCTGGGCCATGTGGCCGCCGGCGCCCCCATCCTGGCCCAGGAGTGCATTGAGGACTACCTCACCTTCGACACCGGCGGCCAGACAGAGGCGTACTTCGCCCTGCGGGTGCGGGGGGAGTCCATGCTGAACGCGGGCATCCTGCCGGGGGACCTGGTGGTGGTGCGCCGCCAGCAGACGGCCAGCAATGGGGAGATCGTGGTGGCGATGATTGAGGACGAGGCCACCGTGAAGCGCTTCTCCCGGCAGAAGGGCCATGTTTGGCTCCTGCCGGAGAACGAGGACTACAGTCCCATTGACGGCGCCCGCGCCCAGATCCTGGGGAAGGTGGCGGCGGTGGTGCGCTGGTACTGAGGGCCCTGCGGCGGCGCACCGCCGCGATGCAGGAGAACGTGATTTCCCGGCGGCCGAGCTGCCGCCGGAACGGAGAAGGGAGAGCTATATGCTGACATTCCACCATTTCAATTTTAACGTGGCGGATTTGGAGAAATCCATGGCCTTTTACGAGGCGGCCCTGGGGCTCCATGAGGTGCGCCGGAAGGAGGCCGGGGACGGCAGCTATGTGATCGTGTTCCTGGGGGATGGGGAGACGTCCTTTTGCCTGGAGCTGACGTGGCTGCGGGACCACCCCCAGAAGTACGACCTGGGCGAGTGCGAGTTCCATCTGGCCCTTCGGGCGGAGGACTATGACGCCGCCTACCGGAAGCACAAGGAGATGGGCTGCGTCTGCTTTGAGAATCCGGACATGGGGATCTACTTCATCTCCGATCCGGACGGCTATTGGATCGAGATCATTCCCACCCGCTGAGGCTGGGAGGGCGACGGCACGCGTCCCGCAGGTTCTGCCTGCGGGACGCGTCGTCTCTTCTTACCAGACCAGCGTGCGGAAGTAGTCCTC
Organism: Oscillibacter sp.; assembly: GCA_022796315.1. GTDB lineage: Bacteria > Bacillota > Clostridia > Oscillospirales > Oscillospiraceae > Oscillibacter. The sequence goes on from JAAWIL010000153.1 coordinate 3,539, forward strand.
CACGGTCTCCGCCCGGCGGATCAGCTCCACGGAGCCGTCCTCCTGAAGGAGCAGCTCGGCGGAGCGGAGCTTTCCGTTGTAGTTGTAGCCCATGGCGTGGCCGTGGGCGCCGGTGTCGTGGATGACCAGCAGGTCCCCCCGGTCAATTTTGGGGAGGGCCCGGTCAATGGCGAATTTGTCGTTGTTTTCGCACAGGCCGCCCACCACGTCGTAGATCCGGTCGCAGGGGGCGTCCTCCTTGCCCATGACGGTGATGTGGTGGTAGGAGCCGTACATGGCGGGGCGCATGAGGTTGCAGGCGCAGGCGTCCACGCCGATATATTCCTTGTAGATGTGCTTTTCATGGATGGCCCGGGTCACCAGGTGGCCGTAGGGGGCCAGCATGTAGCGGCCCAGCTCCGTGTACAGGGCCACGTTCCCCAGGCCCGCAGGCGCCAGGATCTCCTCATAGGCCCGGCGGACCCCCTGGCCGATAACGGCAATGTCGTTTTCCGGCTGGTCCGGCTCGTAGGGGACGCCGATGCCGCCGGAGAGATTGATGAAGGTGATGGAGAGGCCGGTCTCCGCCTTCAGCTCCGCCGCCAGCCGGAACAGGGTCCGGGCCAGGGTGGGGTAGTAGTCATTGGAGAGGGTGTTGGAGGCCAGGAAGGCGTGGAGCCCAAACTCCTTGGCCCCCTTGGCGGCCAGCCGCGTCATGGCCTCGGCGGTCTGGGCACGGGTCATGCCGTACTTGGCGTCGCCGGGGTTGTCCATCACCTGGAAGCCCTCCCGGGTCTCCGCCAGGGTGAAGACGCCGCCGGGGTTGTAGCGGCAGCAGATCTTCTCCGGGATATGGCCGATGGACTGCTCCAGGAAGTCCACCATGGTGAGATCGTCCAAATTGATGATGGCCCCCAGCCGGTCCGCCAGCTGGTACTCCTCCGCGGGGGTCTCGTTGGCGGAGAACATGATGTCCTCGCCGGTGACGCCGCAGCGTTCCGCCATCAGGAGCTCGGTGAGAGAGGAGCAGTCGCAGCCGCAGCCCTCCTCCTTCAGGAGCTTCAGAATGGCCGGCGTGGGGGTGGCTTTGACGGCAAAATACTCCCGGAAGCCGGGATTCCAGGCAAAGGCCTCTTTCAGGCGGCGGGCGTTCTCCCGGATGCCCCGCGCGTCGTAGATGTGAAAGGGGGTGGGGAATCTGGAGGCGATGTCCTCCAGCTGCGCTTGGGTGACGAAGGGTGTTTTCATGGGGATACCTCGCATCTTTCTGTGGAAATCAAGCTGTGTAGATTCTATTTTACGCAGAAGTTTCCGGCCATGTCAAGGAATTTGACGAAAAAAACCGCCTGTCCCAGGGAGAACAGGCGGAGACAGAGCCCCGCCCCTGCGGCGTACCCCGGTGATAAAATGCGCGAGAGAACATGCCCGTTTCCCGGGGGTGTCCCATTAAGAGCCTGTTTAAAATCTCCCCGCGCATGTCTTGACGGCGTATTTTCCGCCCTGACTGCGTTAAAAATCCTTGCCATCCGTCAGGATGCCTGCGGATTTTTGCCTTGCAGGGCAAAAAATCCACTCGCCAATCC
>JAAWIL010000154.1 GCA_022796315.1 Oscillibacter sp.
TCCAGCAAGGCAAAAAGCCGCCGCAATCCTGGCGGATTGCAAGGATTTTTAACGAAGTCTGGACGGAAAATACGCCGCCAAGACGTGTGCGGGGAGATTTTAAACAGGCTCTTAGGGCCTTTGAGGGAGGCCCCAGCCTCGAATAGAGTGCAGATCGCGCTCCCGCAAAAGGCGCTTCGCTGTTTTGCTCCTCTTCTTGTGCGCCGCCGCTTTGCGGCGGCACCCGCAGGGGCGCTGCCCCTGCACCCCGCCAGGGGGCACCGCCCCCTGGACCCCCTGCCGCCTTTTGAAAAAGGCGGGCGAAAACCTCGATCTGCGGCTTCGCCGCAACCTTATGGAAAGGAACAACCCAATGGAAAAACGAATTGCCATCATCCGGGGCGACGGCATCGGCCCGGAAATCATGACCCAGGCCCTCGCCGGCCTGGATGCCGTGGCCCGGAAATTCGGCCATACCTTCACCTACGAGGACGCCCCCATGGGCGGAAACGCCATCGACGCCTTCGGCGTCCCCCTGCCGGAGTCCAGCCTGAACACCTGCCTCCGCTGCGACGCCGCCCTCCTCTCCGCCGTGGGCGGGCCCAAGTGGGATACTATCGACCCCGCCATCCGCCCGGAGAAGGGCCTCCTGGCCCTCCGGGCCGGCATGGGGCTCTATGCCAACCTCCGTCCCGCCCGGCTGATTCCCCAGCTCCGCAGCGCCTGCCCTCTCCGGACGGAGATCGTGGACCGGGGCATTGACTTCCTGGTGGTGCGGGAGCTCATCGGCGGCGCCTATTTCGGGGAGCACAGAACCTGGGAGGAGGACGGCGAGACGGCGGCCTCGGATCTCATGATCTACCGGGAGCACGAGATCCGCCGCATCCTCCGGGTGGGCTTCGAGACGGCCCGGAAGCGCTCCGGGCGGATCTGCTCCGTGGATAAGGCCAACGTGCTGGACAGCTCCAAGCTCTGGCGGAAGCTGGTCTGCGAGATGGCCCAGGAGTACCCCGGCGTGGAGCTGCGGCATATGTACGTGGATAACTGCGCCATGCAGCTGATCCGGGACCCGGCCCAGTTTGACGTCATTGTGACGGAGAATCTCTTTGGGGACATCCTCTCCGACGAGGCCAGCCAGATTACCGGGTCCATCGGGATGCTGCCCTCCGCCAGCCTGGGGGACGGGACCCGGGGACTCTATGAGCCCATCCACGGCTCCGCCCCGGACATCGCCGGGCAGGACCTGGCCAACCCCATCGGTATGATCCTGGCCGCCGCCATGATGCTGCGCTACAGCCTGGGGATGCCCGCCGAGGCGGACGCGATGGAAGCCGCCGTCAGCGCGGCCCTGGAGAGCGGCCTGCGCACCGGCGATCTCCTGGAGCCCGGCATGGAGCGCGTGGGCTGCGCGGCCATGGGACAGGCCATTGCCGCGCGGATTTGACAGAAGAACGGCACAGCGGTCCCCGGACAGAAAGGCGTCCGGGGACCGGCTTTGTGGGGAGGATGGACGTATGAGGATCATCGACGCGCACCTGCACCTGTTTCCGGCGGAGGAAGCCCAGTTTGAGGAGATGGCCCGGGCGGTGGGGCACCACAACAGTACCGCCCACCTGCGCCAGGCCTGGGGCGGGCTGGAGATCGTCCACGGGGTGGTCATGGGCAACCGCAGCCTGGCGGTGGAGGATCACGACTATCCGGAGGATCTGTTTCACTACTGTGTGGGGCTGGACAGCAGCCTGCTGGACCGGGGAAACGCGGTGATCCCGGACCTGGCGGACCGGGTGGAGGAGCACCTGGTCCGCCGGAGCTGCTGCGGGGTGAAGCTGTATCCCGGGTATAACAAGACCCCGCTGACCGCGCCCCTGTATGAGCCCATCTACGCCCTGGCCGCCCGGTATGGGAAGCCCGTGGCGGTCCATATGGGTCTCACGGCCTTTCCCGGGGCCCATTTGAAGTACTGCCACCCCCTGGCTCTGGACGAGGCGGCGGCGGACCACCCGGAGACGCAGTTTGTGATGTGCCACTTCGGCAATCCCTTTCTGGAGTCCGCCGCGGCGGTGATGGGAAAAAATCCCAATGTATCGGCAGACCTCTCCGGACTGCTGGAGGGCCGTGTGGAGCTGGAGGCGTATCTCCGGAAGCAGTCCGGCTGGGTCTCCCTGCTGAGGACCTGGCTGACCGCCGTGGACCGCTGGGACAGCCTGCTGTTTGGCACCGACTGGCCCATCGTCAACCTGGGGGAGTATCTTGCCTTTGTTCAGGCCCTGGTGCCGGAGGAGCACTGGGAACAGGTCTTTTTTCAAAACGCCAGCCGCGTGTATGGGTTGGGAATATAGGGAGGAGGGATTGCCTGCGGGCAGTCCCTCATTTCTTCTCCCCGATTCTCACGATTCTGGTGGCGGCGGCCTCCTGAAAGGCCCGGTCGTGCTCCACGAAGAGCATGGTGGGGGAGAAGTCCCGCAGAAGGGACTCGATCTGCATCCGGGAGTAGACGTCGATGAAGTTCAGCGGCTCGTCCCAGAGGTAGAGGTGGGCCCGCTGGCAGAGGCTCCGGGCGATCAGGACCTTTTTCTTCTGCCCGCCGGAGAAGTCCGCCATGTCCTTTTCAAACTGGACCCGGGGGAAGTCCATCTTCCGCAGGATGGCCTTGAAGAGGGACTCGTCGATGGCCTGCTCCCTGGCGTAGTCCGTCAGGGAGCCCCGGAGATGGGCGGTGTCCTGGGGCACGTAGGAGATCTGGAGGCCGGAGGCCCGGAAGACCCGGCCGGAGTGCTCCAGGGGCTCCCCCAGGAGCAGTTTCAGGAGGCTGCTCTTGCCGCTGCCGTTCCGGCCCTCCAGGGCGACCCGCTCCCCCTGGCGCAGGGTGAGGGAGACGGGGCCGCAGGCCGGCGCGCCGCCGTAGAAGATCTCCACATCCTCGCAGGAGACCAGGGCGGAGGCGCAGTGCGTCAGGGGAGAGAGCTTCAGAGACTCGGCGGTCTCCCGGTTTTTCAGCAGGCCCTCCTTTTCCTCCAGGGCCTTCTGCTGGCGGCGTTCAATGGCCTTGGCCCGCTTCATCATCTTGGCGGACTTGTGGCCCACGAACCCCTTGTCATAGGCCCCGGCCTTCGAGGCCTCCACCCGATCCGACCAGTCGGAGGTCCGCCGGGCCGCCTGCTTCAGCCGCCGGATGTCCTTTTGCAGCGTCTCCCGCTGCTGGAGCTCCGAGGCCTGCTGGCGCTGGAAGTTCTCCATCCAGGAGGAGAAATTGCCGCTCTGCACCTGGACGCCGGCCCGGTTCAGGGAGAGGATGTGGTCCACGCAGCCGTCCAGGAAGGCCCGGTCGTGGGAGACCAGGAGGAATCCCTTCTTCCGCCGGAGATAGGCGGATACCCGGGCCCGGGCCTGGGTGTCCAGGTGGTTGGTGGGCTCGTCGATCAGGAGGAAGCGGCCTTCGTTCAAGAACAGGGCCGCCAGCAGCACCTTGGTGCGCTCCCCGCCGGAGAGGGTCTCATAGGGGCGGTACAGCGCCTCCTCGTCCACCTCCAGCAAGGCCAGCTCCCGGAGAAGCTCCCAGGACTCCGCCTGGGGGGCCGCCTCCTGGAGGACCTCCCGGGTCGGCCGCTCCGGGTGGGCCACGGGGTAGGGGAAGTAGTCGAAGGCGACGGAGGAGGAGATGGTTCCGCTGTACTCATACCGCCCCAGCAGGAGCCGGCAGAAGGTGGTTTTTCCCCGTCCGTTGCGGCCCACGAAGCCCAGCTTCCAGCCGGTGTCGAGCTGGAAGGAGACGTGGTCGAAGACGTTGTCAAAGCTGCCGGGATAGGCGAACGTCAGGTTTTCCACTTGAATTAAAGACATGGCAGGACCTCCTTTTCTGTGTCCGGGCAAAATAGAAGAGCCGCGGGAAAGCATTCCCGCGGCTCGTCATAACGGAGGGCGCCGCCTGCGTACAGCGGCGGCAGAACTCCCTATGAAGCGTGGCGTGATGCGTTTCCTGCAATGGGCGCAGCAATCCCGTGGAGCACGGAATTCCCGCTGATCCAATTTTACTTGCAGGAAGAATGACGCATCTTTTCACCCCTTCACAGATCTTACCGGCATGATACCATATTTTCGCGAAATGTCAAGAGGGGATTGGGCGGAGAATCCAAATACGGAACGGTACGATGGTTCCCGCAGACCCGGTAGGGCCCGGACCCTGGCCGGGCCAAGCCCGCTCCCGACCTCCGGATTTTTCGATAGACGGGGGGCCCCCTTAGTCTGGCCTCCGGCCAGCCAGCTCCCCCGAGGGGGGAGCCAAGAGGATTGGCGGACCTCAAGGGGATAGGTGTAGGGGCCGCCGCCCTCGGCGGCCCGCCCGCAGCCTCCGGCTCTTCCATAGAACGGAAGAGCCGGTAGGGCCCGGACCCTGGCCGGGCCAATCGCTCCCCCTCACGGCAGACCGGATCTCTCTTTGGACGGGCGGCTGACAGCCGCCCCTACAGGGTCAGATCGCCCCAAAAGAGGCACCCCTAGATCCCAAAGGCGGGGTCATAGGTTATCACGCCGCACAGCGGCGGGGCGTCCGCCCGGAGAGGGCGGACCAGGAAGCTGCCCTCCTCCGTGGGGAAGGGCGCCCGGATGCCGAAGTCCTCCGCGGGAAGGTAGCCGGCCTTGGGATAGTAGGCCGGGTGCCCCAGCACCACCGCGTAGTCATAGCCCAGACGGGCCGCGAGGCCGTGCCCCCGCTCCATAAGAGCCAGGCCGGTGCCCTGCCGCTGATGGGCCGGCAGAACGGAGAGGGGGGCCAGGGCCAGCACCGTGCGGCTGCCCACCTGGGCCCTGGTGAAGAGGATGTGCCCCAGAATTTGGCCGTCCTCCTCCGCCACCAGGGATAGCTCCGGGATGAAGGCGCCGCTTTGGCGCAGGGCGGCGACCAGATCCTGCTCCGTTCCGTCGCTGTGCCCGGCGCCGGCGAAGGCCTCCTGTACCACACGATAGACGGCGTCATAATCCGCCGGAAGTTCCTGCCGGATGTTCAAACATACCACGCTCCTCATTTCATATAGTCAAAACACTTGAAAATCGGTATCCGATTTTCAAGGCGGGCGAGGCCGCCGGCACATCCATGTGCCGTGTTTTGTCTATGAAGTCCACCG
>JAAWIL010000155.1 GCA_022796315.1 Oscillibacter sp.
CCTTGCCATCCGTCAGGATGCCTGCGGATTTTTGCCTTGCAGGGCAAAAAATCCACTCGCCAATCCATACACGTCGAGATATTAAACAGGCTCTTACAGCGAGGAGAAACACAAAAAAGCTCCCTGCTAAAGTAAAAGGGGCCTTCCGGCCACACAAATACAAAAACAGGGGAGCCCGGCATAAAAAAATACACCCCCCCATCCGTCCTCTGCGGATGGGGGGCTACCGGTGCGTTTCTTCGTAGTACAATGGACCTTACCTCGTGCTTTCTACGGAATCCCGTTCGGATGCGGTTGCTGTGGTACGCGGGGTTCTCGGGAATTTCGCCAATCCATAAAATCGCTGGTACACGCAGAGCTTGCCGTTCTCGTGTGGCTCATTAGAATGAGATGCGTTTCGTTTTTGGGGAACTTGCCGAGGCTCCTGGAAATGTGAAACGTGCCGGGGAATGCTGGAAATCCGAACGGTGCGGGGGGATCAGAAACTCGTGATGCTCCAGGCTGACTAGCCCATGGGACTCACTCCTTTCTTGTGTCTATAATGTACAACAGAATTTCAAATCTGTCAAGATGTTTTGTGGATATTTTACTTTTTTGACAAAAGGGGCGGGCCGTTCTGTGGCGTTTTGCCCAGAGGGGCCCGGCGTCCGGTTTGAAACGCGGAAAAAGAGGAACACTAAAGGCGTTCCCCTGGCGCCTCTGGGGGAAGGGCCCGGGAGCCCGGACAGGCAGAGGCGGGGAACCAGTCCGTCCGCCGCGGCGTTTCGCGGCGGAACACGAAACCGGAGGTAGATCCATGAACGCAACGGTCAACGAAGCCTGCATTGGCTGCGGCCTGTGCACCAGCACCTGTCCGGAGGTCTTCACCATGGGAGACAGCGGCACGGCCCAGGGCGGCCCCGTTCCGGAGGCCATGCTGGACAGCGCCCAGGAGGCCCGGGACGGCTGCCCCGTCAGCGCCATCAGCCTCGGTGAATAACCGGAAGACCAACGGCGGAGGCCGGCCTGATGGGCCGGCCTCCGCCGTTGGGAGCGTTACGTGTTGTCCCGGCTGATGGGCTCCCGGACCAGAAGCCGCCACAGGGCCTTGCCGTTGAAGGGGAGCAGGGGATAGAGATAGCCCCGCTTCCCCACCAGCGGCTTCGTGGTGGCCAGCAGCACCAGGATGCCCAGGGACCCCAGAACGAAGCCCCAGAGATCAAAGACCGCCGTCAGCAGCAGCAGCGTCACCCGCAGGAGCTTGAAGGCGTAACCCATCTCATAGCTGGGCTGGGCGAAGCTGGCCACGGATACGAAGGCCATATACACCAGCACCTCCGGCCCCAGCCACCCGGCCTGGACGGCGAAGTCTCCCAGGATCAGGGCCCCCAGCATGGAGAAGGAGTTGGAGAGGGAGTCCGGGGTGTTGAGGGACGCCAGCTTCAGCACGTCGATCAAAAATTCCACCACCAGCAGCTGCCAGAGCAGATCCAGGGAGGCCGGCTCCGGGGAGGACAGGAACTCCAGCCACTCCGGCAGCCGCCCCGGCTCGCTGACCATCAGGTACCACATCGGCGTGATGAACAAAGAGATCAGGAACACGATGATCCGCAGCAGCCGCAGGTAGCTTCCCACCAGCGGCGGGAAGTAGAACTCGTTGGCCTCCTGGGTGAAGTCGAAGAAGGTGGTGGGCAGAATCATCACAGAGGGGGAGTTGTCCACCATCAGCACGATGGCACCCTCCAGAATGCTGGCGGCGGCGGTGTCGGGCCGCTCCGTGTAGCGGACCTTGGGGAAGGGGTTGTACCACTGCTTCGGCCGGATGGCCTCCGCCACGCTCTCCTGGGCCATGGAGAGGGAGTGAACGCCAATGGTCTTCAGCTTCTGCCGGATCTCCTCCAGGAGCACCGGGTCCGCCTTGTCGTTCAGGTAGCACAGCACCGCGTCCGTCCGGGAGCGGCTGCCCAGCTGGTGGCCCTCCATGGTCAGATGGGGGTCCCGGATGCGGCGGCGCAGCAGGGCCATGTTGGGCACCACCGCCTCGATGAAGCCGTCGTGGGAACCCCGGAGGACCTTGCCGTCCGGGGGCTCTGCCACGCCGCGGGCGGGGTACTCCTTGGCGTCGATCAAAGCGCCCCCGGTGAGTCCCTCCACCAGCAGCAGCGTCTTGCCCAGCAGGACGGAGGTCACAATGTCGTCCTGGTCGAAGCTGACGTTGGTCTCGGAAAAGGTGATGCAGCGGTCCGCGAAGGACTGCATATCCGCCAGGGGCTCCACCTCCTCCGGCCGCAGGCGGAGCCAGAAGGACGCCATCCGCTCCAGGATGCCATCCTTGCCGTAGCCGTCGATGACCCAGATCCGGGCCCGGCGGCCGCCGATCACGTAGTCCCGGCTGACCACGTCGCTGCTGCGCCCCGCGCCCAGCGTGTCGTCAAACCAGGTTACATTCTCTGAATAGGTTTCTGAAATGCGTCCCATAAACTACCTCCCATGTTCAGAGGTAGTATGCGCCGGCCGCCGCCGCTTATGCGCCGGGGATGCGGAGAAGACGGCGGAACCGCCGGTTCAGGGGATCTCCTCCAGCAGGTGCATCATGGAGACCTCGTAGGCCACCCGCTCCTCCTCGCCGTGGTCCGTGACCTTGCGGTAGGCGCGGCTCTGGATGCGTCCCTCCAGGGCCAGGGGGTCCCCCACCTGGAGAGCGCTGGCCTGGACAGCCAGCTGGCCCCAGGCGATTACCGGCAGGTAGTCTGCCCGGCCATAGCGCCGGGGAGAGGCCAGCATCAGGTCGCAGATGCTGCGGCCCAGGGGGGTGCGGCGGAAGACGGGGGGCTTGCAGAGGGTGCCGGACAGGGCGATCTGGTTGCAGGGCGCCCCCTGGGGCGGCAGAAGCTCCTGGCTGTAGACGGTCAGCACCAGGCGGCTGCCGACGCCGGAGCGGTTGTTGAAGGAGCGTAGCTGGCCCCGCAGGCACAGGGGCTCCCCGGGTTGGATGAGGCCGGCCTGGGATTCCGGCAGCAGAACGGGCAGGGTGTCCGGCGTGCCGGAGAGCCGGGGCACTTGGAGTGGGAAGCGGCAAAAGCAAGTGCCGTGGTTCTCGTGGGAACGTACCGGCGTCTCCAGGGGCAGGCCCTCCAGCAGGACGTGATTTTGGCTAGTCATGTTGTCCACCTCTCGGTTGTGATGAGACATCCTATGAGGCGGCGGGGGGAGATAGACCAGCGATTTGCGGCGCGGGGCGTCCGATTTGGGGAATGGATCCCGCAGGGACGGCGGCCCCGCCCATCCCCTTGGGTTGATCCCATCCCCTTGGCTCCCCCGTCACAGACGCGCCCCGTTAGCAGATTTGACCGTGTAGGGGCGGCAACCTGCCGCCCGTCCCTCCACGACCTCCGGACTGCCCTGTAGGAGCCGGCGCCCTCTGGACTCCCATAGAACAACCGCCCCCGTAGGGCCCGGACCCTGGCCGGGCCAATCCCCCCTCCACCAGAGCGGGCGGTCAGCGGTTTTCCCTCCCCGACAGATCGGATCTTCCTCCGGACGGGCGGCTGATAGCCGCCCCTGCCGGGCCCACAGAAACCGCCATAAAATGCGCAATCGGACTTCCCCACCTCCCTCTTGTAATCCCCGTAAAATCTGGCTATAATAGGAAAACAACACGGGCAAGGAGGTTGCGCATGGCGAATATTCTGGACTATCTGGACTGGCGGGGGGACTTGACCCTGGCGCAGTCCCCCTTCAACGAGGTGGACAATCTGATTCTGGCGGAGCTGTCCTTTGTGGACTTTCGGGACATCGTCCCCGCCCCCGGCAGGGGGGAGAGCGTGCCCCTGCATCAGGCGGCGGAGGCCTTCTTTACCCGCTTCCCGGAGGGAGAGCGGATCGACATGGGGGTGCTGGTGCCCGACGAGATCCAGGATCTTCTGCGAAAGATGGCGGAGGCCCCCCGGTTCCGGGACATGGGGCTCAACTGCTTTGCGGACCACCTGGATGTGGGGAAGGGGGAGCAGTTCGCGGCCCTGGCCGTGGAGACCGGGGACGGCCTGGTGTACCTCTCCTTCCGGGGCACAGACGACACCCTGGCCGGCTGGAAGGAGGACTTCGAGCTGGCCTGCATGCCGGAGGTCCCCGCCCAGAAGAAGGCGCTGGAGTACACGGAGGCCGTGGCCCGGCAGTTCCCCCGGCGGAAGCTCCGGCTGGGGGGACACTCCAAGGGGGGCAACCTGGCGGTGTACGCTGGGGTGTTCTGCCGGGAGGCCGTTCAGCGCCGGGTGGCCGCCGTCTGGTCCAACGACGGCCCCGGCTTCCACACGGACCTGCTGGACCTGCCGGAGCACCGGCGGATCGCGGAGCGGATTTACTCCATTGTACCCAAGTCCTCCGTGGTGGGGATGCTGCTGGAGCACGAGGAGGACTACGCCGTGGTGGACAGCGACCAGCTGGGCCTCCTGCAGCACGACGGCTTCTCCTGGCAGGTCCTGGGGGATCATTTCCTGACGCTGCACCAGGTGACCCGGCAGGCCCACCTCTGCGACCAGGAGCTGCGGCAGTGGGTCTATGAGATGCCGGTGGAGCGGCGGGAGCGGTTTGTGGACGCCATGTTCCAGGTGCTGACCGCCTCCGGCGCCGAGACGCTGACGGACCTGATGGCGGACGGCCTCAAGGCCACCGGCGCCATGGCCAAGGCCATGAAGGAGCTGGACAAGGAGACCCGGGAGGGACTGCTGCACTTTTTGGGCATTCTCATCCGCAGCAACCTGCGCATGGTGCTGGAGGGGCTCCAGGAGGGCATCCAGGAGAACGCGGAGAAGAAGCCCCGGAAGAAGCGCCTCCTGAAAAAGCGGGAGGAGCCCGCCGGGGAGAAGACCTGAGATGAAAAAACCTGCCGGAACACCGGGAAAGACCGGATTCCGACAGGTTTTTATAACAAATTCTTTATATAGTCAAAACACTTGAAAATCGGTATCCGATTTTCAAGGCGGGCGAGGCCGCCGGCACATCCATGTGCCGTGTTTTGTCTATGAAGTCCA
>JAAWIL010000244.1 GCA_022796315.1 Oscillibacter sp.
GGTAGAACACTCGTGATTTTTAACATTTCATGTTTGAAACTCATCTTTTATTGTCCTCCTTTGTGACATAGCCATCTTCATATCCCTCACCATAAGCTGTTGAGGCCCCTGGCAAATTTTCCCAGAGTTCCCTGAACTCCTCTTCGGTGAGCGGTGTAGCTGGTCCTTGCACTACAACCATGTTTTCATCCAGATCTCGGGTCCTGATAAATTTTATGTACCAGAAAAACGAGATGGCAATCAATACCGCAATAATGACTGCCACCGCACCCCAACGGATCAGACGCTGCCTTTTTCGAGCGGTCTTCACCGCAGCCTCATCCAGACCGGACAGCAATTCAGCGACAAAAGCGTCAGGCTCACCAAAAGCGGCCACAAGGCCATCATAGCCCGCTTCCGGACTCTCCTGCTGAAAGCTGTCAATCATGGCCGCGCACCGTTCCAGCAGGCGGCAGCGATCCGTCTTATCACAGACCAGCGCGCGCTTCACACGGGCAAGATACTGCTTGGCCGCTTTATTTTCCATCGCTTTCCTCCCCCCCTTCCAGAAGCCGTTCCATATTCTCGCTGAATCGCCGGTAAGCGGTCAGCAGAGCGGCCAAATGCTGCTGGCCCTCCTCCGTGATCTGGTAATACTGCCGCCTCCGTCCGTCGGGGGCGATTTTTTTGTATGCCTCCCGGATATGCCCGCTCTCAATCAGGCGGTACAGCAGCGCATAGGGGAAAGAGAGGTTCATCGCCTCGTCCGACCGCTCCTCCAGGGCCTGGGTGATCTGGACGGAGTGCATATCCTCCTGGTTCAGCAACAGCAGCACCAGCATTTCAATAACGGCTTTTTTTAAATTTTCTTCCATGCCCTGGGAAGAGCTGCTTCTTGCTGGTGACATCGCACACCCCCTGTTTCCCTTCAAGATCTAAAATGAATTATAGCAGAAATTTTCTTTCTGTCAATATACTTTTTTTACAAAAAATATATGATCAAATTTTTCGTTCTATTTCTATATTCTTATCTCGTTAATTTTTTTAATATAAAAATTTTTATTGACAAATAATTTCCGGTGTGGTAACGTATAACCAGAAAGTCCCAAACGCCCAGAGAGAAAGGGGTGAGTCCCATGCAGAACTATAAAGGGTACTCCGCCGACAGATAGCGAGAGCACCGCAAAAAACCAACACCCAAAACCATTCGACAAATGAGAGGAGTCTATAAAATGAAAAAGATGAAGAAGCTGACCGCTCTGCTGCTCACGTTGGTCATGAGCCTGGCCCTGGCCGTCCCCTGCTTTGCCGCCGCCCCGGAATCCAAGAATGCCCCTATTTGGTTGAAGGCAGGTGAAACGATCACAGTTGATGGTGTTTCCATCGAGTTCCAGACCGGAGACGCCGCGGCGCAGGCTATGAATGCTGCCAGAGCCGCCAGAGCCAACTATTATTATTACAAGAACAAGCACGTGCAGGGCACGGATTATTTTGGCGCTGAAATCAACTGCCAGCGCAGTCGGGGAGAGGATCTCCAGCTCGACCTGGATAACTCCAATCGGTGTGACGTAGTCATGGAAATGTGGATCAATGGTCAGGAAATTCTGGCTTACTGCGATGCCGGAAAGCCCTCCTCTGCTTCCTTCCATCAGGATGGTGGAATGAGTGCCGCGGTCAGCTGGAGTATTTATCCTGCGGGTAACACCGGCATCTACATGGACTACTACTTCAGCGCGTATCAGTATTGACCCATCTCCCCGCCATGAACAAAACAAAAAATATTCCCCCGTTTTTGGGGGGAGTCGCGGCCACACTCTTGGCTGTAAGCTGTCTCACCACAGCGCTGGCGGCCAGCGGAAAGGTGAGCTATAACTTTTCCAACGTCGCCCTGAACGGGGAGACGAAGATCACTGCCGGAGCCGATATCACCGCCGCCAACGGGCAGAAGGTCCCCGGCACCATCCTCTTCACCGACGCGGCGGGCGGCAAGACCAACTACCTGCCCATCCGGACCGTCAGCGAGCTGCTGGGGGTGGAGATCGGGTATGACTCCGCCACCAAGACCATCCTCCTGGGCGGTCAGCCGGCGGAGACCGTCTCCGGCCGTCAGTGGACACGGGAGCTGAAAGACGGCGGAATCCACTATTCCTGGGCTGGGAATCCCGCACAGGAATACAGCAGCCTCCCCGCGTTTCGGCCCACAGCGCTGCCGAAGGACTGGGCGGTGTATGACATTGGAACCAGCCCGCTGAGTGCGCCCAACGCAAGCATTCGTTGGATCTATCAGAAAAACGGAGAAGGTACGCTGACATTTACCTGCTACCGTCCCAACAACCGGACGTGCGGTGAGACGTTCGGCGTGGATGTGGATACCGCTGCCCTGCGGCGGGAGGCCACCGTTCAGGGCCGCTCCGCGGATTTCTACCAGATTGACGGGCGCACGATTCTGGTTTGGGAAGACGCCGCGGGAAATCTGTTCTGGCTGTCAGGCACGCTGGATCAAACCGCCCTGGAGCAGATCGCGAACAGCGTAAAAGAGGTCAAAGAGAGCGCTCTTCCGGAGTTCCAAATGAAGAACGCGCCGGAAGGATTTAAGAGATCCGCTTCCATTGTTACAACCGGGATGGTGTCGGAAACCTGGGAGGCCAAGTCCGGGGTCAACAGCACGAGATTTACCTGGTCTTATTCCCGTGAGTCTCAGGCAGCGCCCAAGGGAACCCCGCAGGCGGTAACGGTGAGCGGGATTCAGGCCCAATATTGGAAGGGCGATCCGAACGCCAGCGGTATTACTGCGGTTGTCAACGGAGAAGTTGTCCTAACCTCTGGGTCTGAAGCGCAGATGAGCACCCTTCTCTGGACGGACCCGGAGACGAAGATCAGCTTCCGCCTTCAGGCCCCGTTGGACAGGGATGAGATGATCCGCATGGCGGAAAGCATTTCGGCAAAATAGCGAAAGCAAATCTTGGCTAACAGATTATCAAGCTCATTCCGCCGTTTTTCCGCCCGTCTCTTTTCCTGTGCGCCCGCTTGCTGGCGGCGTCTTGCTCTGTCACAAAACATACTCTCATCCCTTCCCCGTCATGCTGTGTCGTTTTCCCGGCAATCCATTTGGATTGACGTGAAAAGCTGCCCCGGCTGACGGGGAAGGCCTTTGTCTGTCCTGAATACACGGTTTAAAATACGAAAGGATCTATTATGATGAAGCTGCTAAAAAAGAACCGTTCCGCAGGCAGGTTGCTTCCCCTGACTGCGGGCATGGCGGCCCTAGTGATGCTGGTCTCCGCCTCCGTTCCCGCCTCCGCAGCCAGAAGCCAGACCGCCTATAACCAGGTGGGGATTCGGACCTTCGGTGTTCAACGGGTGGCGGCGGGGGAGAACTGGACCGCTGCCAACGGGCAGAAAGTCCCCGCCAGCATCACCTACACCGACGCCACTGGGGGAAAGACCTATTACCTGCCCCTGGGGGAGCTCGGGGCACTCTTGGACGCGGAAACCGCTTGGAACGCCCAGGCGGGCAGCGTGGAGATCGCGCCAGTGGACAACAGCCTCACCCTGGACAATGTGATCGTGGGAAAGACGTCTTCCTTGCCGGAGCCTGATCTCGTCCTAACCCCGGAGTACGGGAAGCGGGTGGGCGGCGTGGAGGAGATCGACCCTGCCAAGGCACCCTTTATCAAGGATGACACCCACCGCACCAGAACCTACTGCCGGGATGTCCGGATGCAGGGCTCCCTGACCCAGTTTCCCAGCATCTGCGCCGATCTGTACCCTCAGGGCGGGCGGTATATGGTCTTCTCCGTGACCAACAACGGAGATACAGAGGTCTATTCCAGGGTCTGTCGGGACGTCACCATCTCCAACGGAAGCAATGAATCCTTTACGGAGACAGCTGTCCCGCCGGGGAAGACCCTGGTCCGGGTGTTCCGGCTGGCGGAGGACGCCCATCCCCTGCAGAGGGAGTTGAGCTATGGTGTGCGGACGCCGCTGGACGTAAAACACCCTGACAGCGATGTGACCGTCTCCCTGATGCACTATTATGGCGTGCCGGAGGAGATGGATCTGTAGAATCCGGTACCGCCGCCAAGGCCGATTCCCAGCTTGTGGAGCAGACGACCCTAATCAACGGCGATTTCCCCCGAAACAGCAAGGGCGAGACCTACGGAAACGTCTACATGGTGAATGAGCTGGGCAGGGAGCCAGACCTCCAGGCCGCAGTTGGGGAAGACGGCATTGAGGGGTATATCCGAAATGATGAGATTGAGACGCCGAAGTTTGACACCATTGAGGAGCAGCTTGCCTACCAGAAGAGCCAGCCCCCGTTCTGGTTCATCCCCCTGTACGATTTCCAGGGGAATGAGATCGGACAGTTCAGAGTGAGCAACGGCTCGGTGAGTATGCCCAAGGGTACAACGCTTGAGCAGGCCAGGGCGCTGGTGGCCGCCGGTGCAAACCGGGGCTGAATCGCCAATTAAAGCGCAAAACAGTGAACCTTGCGAGGGACCGGAAGTGATTCCCCAAAGCCTCCGGTCCCTCGCATTCTCCAAATTTAAGAGCCTGTATTCACAACCGATAAACGCCGTCTGGGCGGTCTTTTTCCCGCCATACTGCGTCGCATCTCCTTGTCTGACGAGAAAACTCCTCGTCCATCCGGCATCCCCCGATGATGAATACAGGTTCTAAAAGTGAAAAAGCCACGCCGCAAGGCGTGTTCGACTGGACGCAAAGCGGACAGTCCATGGTTTGGGGAATCCCCAACAAACGAGTGAGAATATCCAAAAGGATATTCTCACTCGTTTCTTGCAGACGGCCCGGTGATCCATCCAATCAACGGCTCTGACCGACTCTACAGCATCAAACCGTAAGGGGCCGCAGGGCCGATGATCCCGCCGCCGGAAACAGCCCATCCTGCAATCTCCCGCCCTTAGAAGCTGTACCAATAGGCGCCGGCACGCATCTTGACGGAAAATTTTTCGTCTGGCTGCGTCAGAAACTCTTGAAATCCGTCAGGATTCCTGCGA
>JAAWIL010000156.1 GCA_022796315.1 Oscillibacter sp.
CGCAGGCATCCTGACGGATGGCAAGGATTTTTAACGCAGTCAGGGCGGAAAATACGCCGCCAAGACATGCGCGGGGAGATTTTAAACAGGCTCTGAGAACCTGTATTCATAATCGGGGGATGCCGGATGGACGAGGATTTTTCTCGTCAGACAAGGAGTGTTTCCGCAGCAATCCTGACGGATTGCAGGGAACAGCGGCGCAGTATGGCAGGAAAAAGACCCCCCAGACGGCGTTCATCGGTTGTGAATACAGGTTCTAAGCCCCGTAGGGGCGGACGTTACGTCCGCCCCTACGGTTTTTTCATCTCCGGCAGGAAGCAGATCCCCTCCCCCGCCCGGCAGGTCCGCACGCCGAAAACCCGGTCAATCTCCCCGCTCTCCAGCAGCGCCTCCGGCGGCGCGCAGCACACCAGCCGGCCCCGCTCCAGCAGGACGATCCGCTGGCTGTACCGCAGGGCGTGGGACAGGTCGTGGAGAACCATGACCACGGTCTTCCCCCCGCGCCGGACCCGCTGAATCAGCTCCAGCAGGGCGAACTGAACGCCCATGTCCAGATAGGTAGTGGGCTCGTCCAACAGCAGCAGCTCCGTGTCCTGGGCCAGGGCCATGGCCAGATATACCCGCTGCCGCTCTCCGCCGGAGAGGGACCGCAGGTCCCGATGGGCCCACCGGGCCACGTCCGTCTCCTCCATGGCCCGGTCCACGGCCTCCTGGTCCGCCGGGCGCATCCGGCGGCCGAGCCCCAAGTGGGGGAACCGCCCGTGGGACACCAGCCCCCGCACCGTGATGGCGGGGACCTCCCGGACCTGGGGCAGCACCGCCACCGTCCGGGCCAGCTCTCTCCGGCCATAATCCCCCAGGGGCCGCCCCGCCAGGAGGACCTCCCCCGCCAGGGGCGGAAGCTGCCGGGCCGCCGTCCGGAGGAGCGTGGTCTTGCCGCAGCCGTTGGGCCCCACCAGGGTGGTCATCTCCCCTTTGGGCGCGGTGAAGGCGATCTCCCGCACCGCCGCCGCGCCGCCGTACCCGGCGGTCACACCCCGAAATTCAAGCATAAACCCGTCCCCTCCCCCGGCGCAGCAGCAGATGGAGGAAAAAGGGTCCCCCCAGCAGGGACATGACGATGCCTACCGGCAGCTCAAAGGGGGCGAAGAGCACCCGCGCCGCCACGTCGCACACCAGCACGAAGGCCCCGCCCAGCAGCCCCGCCGCCGGCATCAGCCACCGGTTGTCCCCGCCCACCAGCCGCCGGGCCATGTGGGGCACCAGCAGCCCCACAAAGCTCAAAAGGCCGGAAAAGCTCACCGCCGCCCCCGCCAGAAGGGCCGCCGCCAGAATCGCCAGAAACCGGGTCCGGGACACGTGGAGCCCCAGCCCCGCGGCGCTCTCCTCCCCCAGCTGTAAGACGTTCAGCTCCACCGCCAGCCCCGCCGCCAGGCCGAAGCCCGCCGCCAGGTACGGCCCCGCCCGGCCCACCGCCGCCAGCGTCACGCCCCGGAACCCCCCCAGAAGGAAGTCCGTGGAGCCGATGGCGGCGTCGGGGTCCAGCAGCGTCAGGGCGTTGCTCCCGGCGGTGAGCATACTGCTGACGGCGATGCCCGCCAGAATCAGCGTCGTCCGGGACAGCCCCGCCCGGACCGCCAGGGCGTAGATGAAGAGCGCCGTACAAAGCGCCCCCAGGAAGGCGGCCGCCGGGGTCCACCCGGTTCCGGCGGGCAGCACCGTCACCGCCAGCAGCGCCGCGAAGCCCGCTCCGGCATTGACCCCGATCACGTTGGGGCTGGCCATGGCGTTGTTCAGCACCGCCTGGATCAGCGTCCCCGCCAGGGCCAGGGCGCTCCCGGCCAGGGCGGCGGCCGCCGTCCTGGGCAGCCGCACGTAGAGGAAGATCCGCCGGACAGGGTCCTGGGGGCCCCCCCGCCGGAGGGCCTCCAGAATCTGCCCTGCGGGCAGGTCCTGGCTGCCGCACCGCAGGCTCAGCGCCGCCGCGCACACCAGGGCCGCGCATAGCATCAGCAGCGCCAGCCTCCGGCCCCTACTGGAATTGACCGGACAGCTCCGGGTACAGGATCTCCGCGAGATGGGCATAACTCTCCCCCCAGCGTGTATTGGGCTTATAGTGGAACAGCTCCTTGGGCAGCTGCACGCAGCGGCCGTTCCGGACCGCCGCCAGCCCCGCCCAGGCGGGGTTCTGCGCAAAGGTCTCCTCCATGTAGGCCATGGCCTTGTCCGGGTCCCCCATGGTGGTGATGAGAAGGAAGTCCGGGTCTGCGGCGATGACCTCCTCCAGGCTCACCTCCTCCAGAAGGCTCTCGTGGCGGCTCACCAGGTTGTCCGCCCCCAGGTCCCGGAGGATCACCCCGGTGAGGTTGTCCGTTCCCTTGGCCTTGGCTCCGGCGGCATAGGCCCGGAGCAGCAGCACCGAGGGCCCCGTTCTTCCCTCCACCGCCGCCAGCACCGCGTCAATCTGCTCCTGCACCGCCAGGCCGTTCTGTTTATACAGGTCTGTCCGGCCTGTCATCTGGCAGAACTGCCCCAGCATCTCCAGGTAGTCGGAGAAGGCGTCCACCTGGTAGTAGGCGTGGGGCACCTCCGCCGCCGTCAGGGCCTCGTGGAGCCGGCCGTGGCTGGCGGTATCGGCGGAGAGGATCACAAAATCCGGGCCCAGGGCCAGGATCTCCTCCAGGCTGGGCTCCTTCACCGAGCCCACAATGGCCGTGTCCTCCCCCAGGTCCAGTCCCCGCTCCGTCACGGCGTCCTCGGTGGTCCCCGCCAGGGTTCCCCCGGCCAGCAGCCACGTCTCGGCGAAGCTGCCGTAGAGGGACACCACCCGGTCCCAGCTCTCCAGGGTCACCTCATACCCCAGGTCGTCGGTAAAGGACACGGCGGAGGGCGGCGGAGGGGAAACCGCCTCCTCCGGGGCGCCGGGCTCCTCCGGCGGCAGGGCGGCGCAGCCCGCCAGAAGAACCGCCGCCAGAACCGCCGCCGCTGTCCGGAACATCGCTTTCATATTCACGAATTTTTTCACTCCTGTCCAAACAAATCTGCAAAAACGGTTGTTGGAACCCGTCTTCTATGGTACACTAAAGACTGAAATTTCAGCCGGCTCACTGCCGGCATGGGAGGAATCCAACCATGAACACCATCCGTCCCGAGACCTGGAAGCAGGACCTGCCCGCCTTCCGGGAGAAAACCGCCGAATTTTACGCCGGAGAGCTGGACAAGGCCGCCTACAAGGGCTTTTCCGGGTTCTACGGCAGCTATGCCCAGCGGGGCGGTCAGGCCAACATGCTCCGGCTGCGGATGACCGCCGGCCGGGTGACGCCGGAGAAGCTGGCCTTCACTGCCCGAGTCATCCAAGACTACCGCGTCCCCCGCATCCACTTCACCACCTGCCAGACCATCCAGCTCCACGACCTGGACGGCAGGACCGCCGGGGACATCATGGAGGCCGCCCTGGACGCCGGCATCGTCACCATGGGCGGCGGCGGGGACTATCCCCGGAACGTCATGTGCTCCCCCCTCTCCGGCGTGGAGCCGGGCGAGTACTTCGACGTCCTGCCCTGGGCGGAGGCCGCCGGGGAGTACCTTATGACCTTCATCAAGGCGGAGAAGATGCCCCGGAAGCTGAAGGTGGGCTTCTCCAACTCCCCCCAAAACATCACCCACGCCACCTACCGGGACCTGGGCTTTGCCGCCCGGCCCGACGGAACCTTTGACGTATACAGCGCCGGAGGCCTGGGGAACAACCCCCGCTTCGGCGTGAAGGTGGCGGAGGCGGTGCCGCCCCGGAAGATCCTCTATTATATCAAGGCCATGTGGCTGACCTTCCGGGCCTACGGCAACTACGAAAACCGGGGCAGGGCCCGGACCCGCTATATGCAGGACGCCTGCGGCGGCCCGGAGGCCTATGCCAAGGCCTACCAGGAGAAGCTTCAGGAGGTATTCGCCTCCGGCGAGAACCTGGACATTGACCGCGTGGAGGCCCTGGCGGACCGGGACGGCGACGGCACCGCCGCCGAAGGGCCCCGCGTGATCCCCCAGAAGCAGCCCGGGCGGTACGCCGTGGTGTGGCACCCCCTGGGAGGCCAGCCGGACCCGGCAACCTTCTGCGCCCTCAGCGATCTCCTTGCGGGGATGGACGGCGCGGAGATGCGCCTGAGCCCCGACGAGAGCGCGTACCTTGTGAACCTCACCGGCGCCCAGGCCCAGAAGGTCCTGGCCCTGACGGAGCCCGACAGCGCCCGGAGCCTCTTTGAGACCTCCGTCAGCTGCATCGGAGGCGCCACCTGCCAGGTGGGCCTGCGGGACTCCCAGGGGCTCCTGGCGTCCTGCGTCCGGGCCGTTCGGGAGGCACAGCTTCCCGACGGAGCCCTGCCCCAGATCCACATCTCCGGCTGTCCCTCCTCCTGCGGCACCCACCAAACCGGGGCCCTGGGCTTCCGGGGGGCGTCCAAGGCCGTGGACGGCAAGCCGAGGTCCGCCTTTACCCTGTACGTGGGCGGAGACGCCCGCCAGGGGCAGGAGACCATGGGCCGGGAACTGGGCGTGATCCTGGAGGACCGGATTCCCGCCTTCCTGGTGGAGATTGGCCAAGCGGCCGCCGCCCAGGGGGGCTTCTTCCCCTGGCGGGACGTCCATCCCGCCGCCCTGGAGGAAATTGCCGGGCGGTATCTGGCCTGACCGGCCTTCCTGCGCATGGCGATTCCGTCCATGCGCCTGCCAGGAACGCTGCCGCCTGGCCGCTTCGGCTTTAATCCCGGTGATTATACCACAGGTTTCCCTGAATTTCCACCGAAATTCCCCGGAGGCCCAGGGCAGCCGCAGGAAGGACGGGGAGGGTTTCCTTCTAAGAGCCTGTTTAATATCTCGACGTGTATGGATTGGCGAGTGGATTTTTTGCCCTGCAAGGCAAAAATCCGCAGGCATCCTGACGGATGGCAAG
>JAAWIL010000157.1 GCA_022796315.1 Oscillibacter sp.
CATCATCATGACCAGCGCCAGCACCAGAGAAAGGAACTTTCTCATTTGGGTCTTCCTCCTTTTAGAATTTGGCGGGGTTGCCGCCAGTTTTTTGTCAAGGCATCCGACCGTCCGCCGCCCGGCGCACATACCGTGGCTAGCCGAAATCCGTATCTGCTCCGGCCATGGCATCCGGCGTTTCCGCCTTGCAGGAACACCCTACCAGAGCCGGGGATATTTGTCTATAGATTCGCTCTTGTTGTAATTCAAGTGATAAATGGCGGGTTTTTATTGCAAAAATGTGCGAAATAATTGTAACAAACACTAGGCCTCCATCTTCCGCACATACCGCTGCCGCTGCTGGACAATCTCCCCGTCGGCAATCATTTTCTGGAGGATGGGGCGGCACTGCCGGGGGTCGATGTTCAGCAGCCGGGCAATGTCCTGCCGGTAGGCGAAGCCCTCCTTGGAGAGGTAGTCCAGGATGACGGCCCGCTGGCGCTCCGGCGGCACCACGGTGTCCTTTAAGTAATATTTGGCCCCCACCTGGGTGAGCTTGCCCCGCTTAACCATCTGCTTCAGGCGGTTGTAGGCGGTGGTCCGGGAGACGTGCATCAGCTCCATGGCCTCGGCCCGGGTGATGGAGCCGTGACGCCGCAGGTGGGCCACCACCTGCCCCTCCCCGCCGGAGCGGATGGAGCAGTCCAGCCGCAGATCCCGGAGGGTCACATTGTCCAGCCCGCCCCGGACCAAGGCCGCCCGGACCACCTTGGAGAGCCGGGTCCGGTCGTAGGGCTGTCCGCTGCGGGGCGCCCGGAGGATGAAGTCCTCCGGAGCCGGGCGGGTGCTGTCCCGGAGCTCCTGGAGCACCGCCAGCACGCCGCCGGACAGGGGGATGGTCCGGTCCTCCAGGCGCAGGGCGCCGTCCTCCAGCTGGGCCCAGCGCAGGGCCACGATGTCCTCCAGCCGCAGCCCCAGCTGCCAGGTGAGCCACAGCGTCACCCCCGCCGGGGAGCTCTTCTCCGCCTGGAGCAGCTTCCATAGGGCAAACTCGTCCAGGGAGGGGATCTCCTCCCGGCAGATGCGGGTGGAGACCTTTTTCTCCTTGAGGTGTTCGGCGAAGTGGGCGTTCAGCGCCGCCGCCTCCACGCCGGTGATCCGGGAGACATACTGCCAGTCGTGCTCTTCCAGCTGGCGGAGCAGGAAGTCGTGGCGCAGGTCGATGAGGCGGACGGCCGTCTGACCCTCCCGGTCCAGGGCCTGCCGGGCCAGGCGGGAGATGGACTGGGGCGTCAGGGGCCGCTGGTCCCGGTCCGACAGGACCACCGCCTCCTCCCGGCGGCTCCGGCTGTCCCGCAGGGCCTCCAGCCAGGCGCACAGCTCCTCCGGCAGAGGCACGGAGCGGTCCGGCAGCACAATCCGCTGGTCCAGGAAGTCGATCTGCGCCCAGGTGAGGTGCTGGATCTCGTCCCGCAGCAGCCCCGCCTGCCAGCTCAGGCGCAGAATGGCCCCGGCGGCGTTGTGAGAATTTTGCTGTAAAATGCGGATCATGGCATCTGCGTCGGGTCGGTTGACGACGTATTCCTGCATAGCTGGCTCCTTTTCATGTTACAACTGTAGATCACATAATTGACTTCCTGGTTTTTCCTGTCTGACAAAATTTTCCCGGCTTTTTCGCGAGCGAGGAGACAAGCGCGGTTCCCTCTTTGATACAACTATTGATCACATTTAGACTCGTCCCTAAAAACAGCTGAAACCGTTGCGCCGCAACGGTTTCAGAAGATTTCTATACGGAGAGAATACGATAAAAGCGCACAAAAATCAATATCTTTTGCAAGATTTTCTGACATGGTCCGCACGGCGGCATTCTGACCTGAGGGGCCGTCTCCCCATGCTGGCGGGCCTCCGGGGGCGGCGGCCCCGCAGGAAAATCCGGAGGCCGCGGAGGGACGGACGGCGCCAGCCGCCATAAAATTTGGAATCAAACGGGTCCGCCGCGAAAACACTCTTCCACTTTTCCGGAAACTGGAGTATAATACCGGTGATTACGAAAGAGATCCGGAGGAACCGTTTATGAATCAAAACGAGATGCTGCTGCTGAAACTGGGCGAGGTGGTCCTGAAGGGCCTGAACCGCCGTACCTTTGAGGACCGCCTGGTGACCAATGTCCGGCGGCGGCTGCGGGACTGCGGCAGCTTCCAGGTCTACGTCCGCCAGAGCACCATCTACGCCGAGCCCCAGGGGGAGGACTGCGACATGGAGACCGCCTGGGAAGCGGCGCGGCAGGTCTTCGGCGTGGTGTCCGTGGCCCGGGCGGTGCCCTGCGAGAAGACCCTGGAGGCCATTGCGGCTACGGCGAAGGAGTACCTGGCCGGGGAGTTTGCCGCGGCCCGGACCTTCAAGGTGGAGAGCAAGCGCTCCGACAAGCAGTTTCCCCTGAACTCCATCCAGATCTCCCAGGCCGTGGGCGGCGATCTGGCGGAGGCCTTCCCCCGTGTGGCCGTAGACGTACACCACCCGGACCTCACGGTCCACGTGGAGATCCGGGAGAAGCACGCCTATGTCCACGGGCCCGCAGTCCCCGGCGCCGGCGGTCTGCCGGTGGGCACCGGCGGCACGGCGGTGAGCCTCCTCTCCGGAGGGCTGGACTCCCCGGTGTCCTCCTGGATGATGGCCCGCCGGGGCGTTCAGCTGGAGATGGTCCACTTTGTCTCCCCGCCCTATACATCCCAGCAGGCCCAGGACAAGGTGCTGGAGCTGGCCCGCTTGCTGACCCCCTGGTGCGGGCGGATGCTGGTCCATATCATCCCCTTCACCAAGATCCAGGAGGAGATCCGCAGGAACTGCCCGGAGGAGTACTTTACCATCATCATGCGCCGGTTCATGATGCGCCTGGCGGAGGCCGTGGCGAAAAAGGCCGGGGCCGGCGCCTTAATCACCGGCGAGTCCCTGGGCCAGGTGGCCAGCCAGACCATGCTGGCCCTGGGGGCCACGGAGGACGTGACCACGCTGCCGGTGCTGCGTCCCCTGATCGGCATGGACAAGGTGGAGATCATCCGGATGTCCCGGCTCATCGGGACCTATGAAACCTCCATCCTGCCCTACGAGGACTGTTGCACCGTGTTCACCCCCCGCCATCCCGCCATCCGGCCCAGGGTGGAGGACGTCCGGGCGGCAGAGGCCCCGCTGGATGTGGGCGCCCTGGTGGCGGAGGCCCTGGAGGGCAGGACCTGGGTGCGGGTTAAGACGTGAGAGCAAGGGCGTTCGCCCTTCTGGGGGCGGAGACCGAGGGGATCTTCGGCACCGGGGCCAAGGCCGGGTATTTCACTGCGCTTTCCCGCCTGTACCGGGAGCGGGCCCTGGCGCTGTACCGGATGGTGGAGCGCACCGGTGTGGACGGCGCATTTGTCTTTGACGGAGCCGCCCACCTGCGGGAGCTGCGGGAGAGCATGGCCCTGCCGGTTACGGAAAAAGAGCCGTGAGAGCACGGCTGAACGCAAAACACCTGGAGCAAGGGACCGCAACGGTTTCTAAAGAACAAAAAGAGGTGTCTCATGCCGCATATTGCTGAACTCATCGCCGTGGGCACAGAGCTGCTTCTCGGCAACATCGCCAACACCAACGCCCAGGAGATCTCCGAGGCCCTGTCCACCCTGGGCATCAACGTCTTCTGGCACACCACCGTGGGCGACAATCCCCAGCGGCTGGAGGAGGTGCTGGCAACGGCCCGCCGCCGGGCGGATATCCTCATCACCACCGGCGGCCTGGGCCCCACCTATGACGACCTCACCAAGCAGACCGTCTGCGCCGCCTTTGGGAGGGCGCTGGTGCCCCATCCGGAGATCCTGGAGGACATCCGGACCTTCTATGAGACGGCCATCCATATGCCCATGCCGCCCAACAACGCCCAGCAGGCGGAGCTGCCGGAGGACTGCGTGGTCTTTGACAACCCCGTGGGCACCGCCCCCGGCTGCGCCTTCGAGGCGGAGGGGGTCCACGTACTGATGCTCCCCGGCCCGCCCCACGAGATGCGGACCATGCTGCGCCGCTGCGCCGTGCCCTACCTGCGGGGCCTGTCCTCGGAGGTCATTGTCTCCCGGGACATCATGACCTTCGGCATGGGGGAGTCCGCAGTGGACCAGCTGCTCCACGAGAGAATGGCCCGCATGACCAACCCCACCCTGGCCACCTACGCCAAGCCCTTTGAGGTCCGCCTCCGAGCCACCGCCAAGGCCGAGAGCGAGGAGGCCGCCCAGGCCATGCTGAATCCGGTCTGGGAGATGGTCTGCGAGACCCTGGGGGACGTGGTCTACGGTGTGGATGTGGCGGATCTGGCGGAGTGCTGCCAGGGGCTGCTGCTCCAACGGGGCATGACGCTGGCCACCGCCGAGAGCTGCACGGGGGGACTGGTGTCCGAAAAGATCACCGCCCTGCCGGGGGCCTCCCTGGTCTACCGGGGCGGCGTGGTCAGCTACTGGACCGCGGTCAAAGGCTCCGTCCTGGAGGTGCCTCAGGAGATTCTGGATTCCTATGGCCCGGTCTCCGAGGAGTGCGCCCGGGCCATGGCCGAGGGAGTCCAGCGGATCACCGGGGCGGACCTTGGGGTGTCCGTCACCGGCGTGGCGGGCCCGGACCCCGACGAGCGGGGCGTCCCCGTGGGAATCGTGTACATCGGCCTGTCTACGCCGGAGGGGACCTTCTGCCGGAGGACGGACTCCGGCCCCACCCGCCGGGACCGGATTCGGGGCATCGCCGCCAACCACGCCTTCGACGTGGTCCGCCGCTACCTGATGGGTCTGCCCATCAACCCGGCCCGCCTGAACTTCTCTCCCTAAGAGCCTGTTTAAAATCTCCCCGCACACGTCTTGGCGGCGTATTTTCCGCCCTGACTGCGTTAAAAATCCTTGCCATCCGTCAGGATGCCTGCGGATTTTTGCCTTGCAGGG
>JAAWIL010000158.1 GCA_022796315.1 Oscillibacter sp.
CAGGCATCCTGACGGATGGCAAGGATTTTTAACGCAGTCAGGGCGGAAAATACGCCGCCAAGACATGCGCGGGGAGATTTTAAACAGGCTCTAAGGCGGGCGACGCCCGCGGCTCATCACATGTGCTGTGTTTTGTCAATGAAGTCCGCCGTCAGGCCGTTTCACGGACCCCGGGGCGTATAGGCGCCCCAGGGCGGAAAAGAAGCATTTGCCTCTTTTCCGCTGCGGTGACGATAACAGGCTGCCATGGCGCGCCGAAACGGCGTCAGCCTTCCTCCGCATGCTCCTTGCTGGCGGCCTTGCTCTTCTTGTCGGACCGGATGCTCAGAATGAACACCACGATCAGCAGCGCCATCACCACCAGTCCGAAGGGCCGGAGAATCATGCCGCCAAGGTTGCTGGCATACTGGGTCAGCGCCCGGCGCAGGCAGGTATCGGCCGTGTTTCCCACCAGCATCCCCAGCACCAGCGGCGCAATCGGATAATTGTAGACCTTCATCAAAAGGCCGATGATCCCGAAGAACGCCAGCTGAATCAGGCTGAAGGGGGTATTGGTGGTGCCGTAGGCGCCCACGGCGCAGAACACGGCAATCAGCGGCATCAGGGTGGACTCCGGGATGGACAGCAGCCGCAGCGTAACGCCGGAGGCCAGATAGGCGATGCCCAGCAGGCCCAGGGCGGCGATGAAGAACAGCACGCAGATGCCGCACAGAATCCCGGGGTTCTCCATGACCAGGGTGGGACCGGGACGGTAGCCCATCAGGTACATGGCGGAGATGAAGATGGCCACGGTGGCGCTGCCCGGGATGCCCAGGGCCAGGGCGGGAATCAGGGCGCCCACGGAGCTGGCGTTGTTGGCCACCTCTGCGGCAATGATGCCCTCGGGGCTGCCCTTGCCGAAGGTCTCCTTGCTCTTGGAGCTCCGCCGGGCAATGTCATAGGAGAACCAGCAGGCCGCGCTCTCTCCGATGCCGGGAATGAACCCAATCCAGATTCCGGACAGCGCCGACTTGATGATATTGGGAACGTTCCTCCCAAACACGCCGAACTTGATAACCGGCAGGCCGCTTTTGCCCTCCACCTTGGTGTCCTGCTTGTTCTTGAGGGTATACAGCACTTCTCCAATGCCGAACAGGCCCAGCATGGCCACCGTGCTGTTGAAGCCGGAGAGCAGCTCGCTGCGGCCGAAATGATAGCGCACCACGGACTGCACGCTCTCCGCGCCGCACATGGAGATGAAGAACCCCAGAAACGCCGCCAGCCAGCCCTTGACCGGACAGTCTCCGGACAGGGACCCGCAGATCATCAGGCCGAACAGGCAGAAGAGGAAGGTCTCCCAGTCGCCGAACTTCAGGGCAATCGTTGTGACAAAGGGCTGAATGATAAAAATGAAGACCGTTGCCAAAATCGTGCCAATCACCGAGGCGAACAGGGAGTAGCCGCACGCCTCCCGGCCCCGGCCCTGCTTCACCAGGGCATAGCCGTCCAGACAGGTGGCCGCCGCCGCGGCTGTGCCGGGGATATTGATTAAGCTCGCGGTAATGCCGCCGGAGCCTACCGCCGCCGTGAAGATGCCGATCAGCAGCGCCATGCCCTGCGTCGCCGGCAGGCGGTAGATGATTCCCAGGGAGAGCGCCATGCCCATGGTGGGCCCAAGGCCCGGCATAACGCCCACAAAATACCCCAGAGCCGTGCCGGCAATCAGCATGCCCCACACCATCGGGTCCCCCAGGTACGCTGCGGCTGCCTCGGGCAGATAACCCCAGACCGATAATAATGTATCCATTGCTCTCCGCCCTCCTTTACAGCATCAGATTCAGGTTCAAAATCCCGGGAACCAGATACACGGCAACCGCGGTGTACACCACAGACAAAACCAGCAGGAACACCGCGTTCTTCTGCTTCCAGTTCAAAAACAGCAGCATGGAAAAGCAGTACAGGAACGTGGGAATCAGGAAGCCCACCCGGTAGACCACCAGCAGATAGGCCAGGGTGATGGCCGCCAAAACCAGGACGCGCAGCCACGTCTCCCCGGACATGACGGCGGTGGTCAGCTGTCCCCGGCTCAGCTGCACCGTCAAAACAATTCCCAATCCAATAATGAAAACAGAGATCAGGCAGGGCAGCATCTTGGCCTGAACGATCACATTCAAAAAGCCCTGTACCTTGACCGGGTTCCTTCGGATCTGCGCGGACAAAATCAGGCAGATGATGCCCAGGACCACCATGATAGGCCCCTCTATGATTTGCTTCCACTTCTCGTTTTTCATGGAACCTCCCTCTTTGTTGGGAAAAGGACCGCCGGTATCGTCAAACCACTTGAAAACCGGTACCCGGTTTTCAAGGCGGGCAAGGCCCGCCGGCCCATGAAACCGGGCTGTGTTTTTCCTATGAAGTCTGCCTCAGGCCGCTTCTCGGCTCCGGCGGCGATAAGAGCGGCCCTCTTCCTCAGAAGTCATGTTGAGAACGACAGCCGGTTTCCCCCCTCAGCTCAGGGCCAGGGATTGATGGCGGCAATCCGGTCGTTGGTGGGATACTGGAACGCATCAATCCGGGGAATCCCGAAGTCCTCGGGAGAGACCCCCTCGGCGGCCAGCTCCTGGTCATACAGTCCCCAGGCATAGATGGACTCCAGCCGCGCGCACATCTCGTCGCTCTCGGGTCCGCTGGTGGGACTGGGCGTCAGGGAGTTGGCCTCGCAGTAAGCCGCAAACTCCTCAGTGGTCACGGCGTAGTCAAACGCCTCCTTGATGCGGGCAACCGCGTCGGCCGGGGTATCCCGCGGCACGCGGACGCCCCAGAACAGCAGCCCTTCCAGAGTCGCCAACTCGGGATAGTCCGCCAGCATGGAGGGCGCGTCATAGGCGCCGGAGGCGCAGTCCACCGGCAGCGGGTTGGAATCGCAGACGCCCAGAATCTTGACGTCCCCGCTGACCGCCAGATCCATGATGTCGGAGACGCCGCACCAGGACCACACCACTTCGCCGGCAATCACCTTGACCGCCGCCTCCCGGCCGCCGTTATAGGGAACGGTGTCGCCGGTGAGCCCCACAATGTCCAGCATCAGCTGGCCGGTGAGCTGGTTGATGGAGCCAAAGCCCGCATTGCCCCACTTGATTCCAGGGTTGGCCTTCATGGCGTCAAACAGCTCCTGATAGGTCGTATACTGGGAATTTCCGGCCACAAACAGAACGTAGGGAGCCGTGGCGCCATAGAAGCCATACCAGTCTTCCCAGCTCATGTCCGCGTATTCCATAACGCGCCAGCCGGAGGCCGTGTGGGCTACGTCGCCCAGCCAGGTATAGCCGTCGTGCTTGGCGCCGGCAACCTGCTGGCCGGCAATGGCGCCGGAACCGCCTGTTACATTGACCACGTTGACATTGACACCGAGATACTCGCCCATAATCGCGCCCAGGGAACGCGCCGCCGTATCGGCGGTGCCGCCGGCGGAGTAACAGACATCAATCTCAATGTCCTTCTCCGGCCAGGACGTCTCCGGCACTCCGGGGGAATCCGTGCTGTCAGCGGGAGGGTTGTCTTTGTTTGCAGGCGAATTCGGCTGGCCGCCGCAGCCGGCCAGACAGGTTGCGATCATCAGCAGCGCAAGAAACGAGGTCACAAATTTTTTCATGGTTCTGCTTCCTTTCCAATCATTTGTATGTCTGCTTTCCATGCCATATGGGGGAAGAGGCAGATGCCCGAAAACGCTTCTCTTCAACCTTCCGGCTGAACGTTACAGCAGGTTCAAATCCTTCAGGATCTCCTTCAGCTCGGCAGTCTCCTTTTCTGTGATGCCGGTCAGGGGCAGACGCATGATTCCGCCGTGCAGGCCCATCAGGTTCATGGCCGCCTTGACGATGCCAAAACGGATATTGCCCTCTCCATAGATGGCGCCGCCGGGCTTGACCATGACGCCGGTATCTTTGCGGGCGGCGCTGCAGCGGCCCACAAACTGATAATAGGGCTCCATGCGGTCCAGCAGCTGGCGGATCTTCTGGTTGTCATTCTGGCGGGAGGCCAGGAACACGTCGCGGGGATACTGCGGAAAGAAGTTGCCGAAGGGAGTCGCCAGGCCGTCGGCGCCCCAGGGATACTGATAGGCGAACCACTGCTCGCCGAAGCCGCTGTACAGGCTGACGTCAAACTGGTTGGCCCGCAGCATCTTCGCCATGCCGTTGAACAGCATCAGGTGGGGCGTGTTCTCCTTGATGCCGGCGATCTGCCCGCCGAAGTCGGTCAGCATCTTCTTCATCAGGGGCGGGGTGATCCAGGACTTTGAGAAGGCCGGGTTGTTGTAAATCACAATGCCGAGATCCACGGCCTCCGCCAGCTGCTTGTAGTGCTCATACATGCCCTCCTCCATGGGGACGAAGTAGTAGGGCAGGATCACCTGAATGCCGTCGGCGCCGATCTCCTGGGCAAACTTGCTCAGCTCGATGGTCTCATGGGTGCTGGAGCGGCCGGTGCCGCAAATCACGGGAACCGCGCCGTTGACCTCCTCCACGCAGATCTGGATCACCTTCTTGTGCTCCTCGTGGGACAGGTGGGGGAACTCGCCGTTGCTGCCGCAGGGCGTGATGGTGCACTGGTCAAACCCCTTGATCTGGTCCACCATCCAGCGGATATTCCGGCGGTAGCCGTCGTAGTCCACATCGCCGTTGTCCTTAAAGGGGGTAACGGCCATATAGCTGACGCCGCCATTCTTCAAATGCTTTCTGAGCTCTGCCGGTTTCATAGACATGACTGATTTGCTCCTTTCAAATGTACACAGGTCGTCTCTCGTCTCAGAGCCTGTTTAATATCTCGACGTGTATGGATTGGCGAGTGGATTTTTTGCCCTGCAAGGCAAAAATCCGCAGGCATCCTGACGGATGGCAAGGA
>JAAWIL010000159.1 GCA_022796315.1 Oscillibacter sp.
CCCTTGGGCAGCATCCGGGGGACGTTTTCATAGAAGCCGCCGCCGGTGATGTGGCTGGCGCCGTGGAGGTCTATGCCGCCCTCCAGCAGGGCCAGAACGGGCTTTACATAGAGCTTGGTGGGGGCCAGAAGGGCCTCGCCCAGGCTCTTGCCCCCCAGCTCGTCCATGGGGGTGGTGAGGTCGGCGTGCTCGATGTCAAAGACTTTCCGCACCAGGGAGAATCCGTTGGAGTGGACCCCGGAGGAGGTCAGGCCAATGAGGGCGTCGCCCTCGCGGACCTTAGAACCGTCGATGATCCGGGGCTTGTCCACCACGCCCACGGCGAAGCCGGCGATGTCGTAGTCGCTGGGGTCCATGACGCCGGGGTGCTCGGCGGTCTCGCCGCCGATGAGGGCGCAGCCGGACTGGACGCAGCCCTCCGCCACGCCGGAGACGATGGAGGCCACCTTCTCCGGCTCATTTTTGCCGATGGCGATGTAGTCCAGGAAGAAGAGGGGCTTCGCGCCGCAGCAGATAATGTCGTTGACGCACATGGCCACGCAGTCAATGCCGATGGTATCGTGTTTATCCAGAAGCTGGGCGATGCGCAGCTTGGTGCCCACGCCGTCGGTGCCGGAGACCAGAACCGGCTCCTGCATCCCGGTGAGATCTGGGGCGAACAGACCGCCAAAGCCGCCGATGCCGGAGACCACGCCGGGAATCCGTGTCCGGGCCACGTGCTCCTTCATCAGCTGTACGCCCCTGTATCCGGCCTCAATGTCCACGCCGGCGGCGGCGTAGGATGCGGAATGGGAGTTTTCCATGGGGAGAACCTCCAAATACTCAATTATAGTAAGGGCCGCCGCCCTGGGCGGCCCGGGAACCAATCTGCGGGTTTGCGCACAGGTCGCCAAGAGCGGCGGTTCCCGCGTTATTCGGTTCCGCTCCAGCAGTAGGTGCAGACCTTGCTCCGGTCAATGCCGATGGCCTCCAGGAGGCCGTCCAGGGACTGGTAGCCCAGGGAGTCAAAGCCCAGGGATTGGCAGATGCGCTTCAGCATGCAGCCGCCCCGCTCCGTGGAGGCGTCGGCGTACTCCGACAGGTGCTTCTGGCCCTCGTCGCCCTCCAGCTCCTGGATGGTGCGCCGGGCGATGAGCTCCATGTCGGAGTTGCTGCGGGAGAAGTTCAGGTACTTGCAGCCGTACATAATGGGGGGACAGGCGGAGCGCATGTGGACCTCTTTGGCGCCGGAGCTGTAGAGGAATTCCACGGTTTCCCGCAGCTGGGTGCCCCGGACGATAGAGTCGTCCACAAACAGGAGCTTTTTGCCCTGGATCAGCTCCGGCACGGGGATCTGCTTCATCTTGGCCACCCGCTTGCGCACGTCCTGGCTGTCGGGCATGAAGGACCGGGGCCAGGTAGGGGTGTACTTCACGAAGGGGCGGGCGAAGGGACGGCCGCTCCGGTTGGCGTATCCGATGGCGTGGGGTACGCCGGAGTCCGGCACGCCGGCCACGGAGTCCACCTCCGGCAGCGTGCCCCGGGCGGCCTCGTTCCGGGCCATGATCTCGCCGTTGCGGCAGCGCATGACCTCCACGTTGACCCCCTCGTAGTTGGAGTTGGGGTAGCCGTAATAGGTCCAGAGGAACGCGCAGATGCGCATACTCTCTCCCGGCGGGGAGACGGACTCGTATCCCTCCGCCGTGAGGCGGACAATCTCGCCGGGGCCCAGCTCGCAGGCGCTGTGGTAGCCCAGCTTCTGGTAGGCGAAGGACTCAAAGGACACACAATAGCCGTCCTCACTCTGGCCCACCAGCATGGGCAGGCGGCCCAGGCGGTCCCGGGCGCACAGCAGCTCCCGGTCGGTGAGGATCAGGATGGTGGCGGAGCCGCCGATCTGCTGCTGGGCATACCGGATGCCGGAGATCAGGTTGTCCTGCTGGTTGATGAGGGCGGCGATGAGCTCCGTGGAGTTGACCTTGCCGCTGCTCATGGCCATGAACTGCCGGTCATTGTGGGAGAAGTACCGCTCCACCAGCTCCTCTGCGTTGTTGATAATGCCCACGGTGGTGATGGCGAACAGACCCAGGTGGGACCGCACCAGCAGGGGCTGGGGGTCCGTGTCACTGATGCAGCCGATGCCGGCGCAGCCCCGGAAGTCCGCCAGATCCTTTTCAAACTTCGTGCGGAAGGGGGTGTTCTCAATGTTGTGGATCTGCCGCTGGAAGCCCTCCTTGGCGTGGTAGATCACCATGCCGCCCCGGCGGGTGCCCAGGTGGGAGTGGTAGTCGGTGCCGAAAAAGATGTCAAGAGTTACGTCGCGCTTGGCGATCGCGCCGAAGAATCCGCCCATACAGAGCCTCCTTATTTCTTACGCCTGCGCCGGAACAGCCAGAGGCCTGCGGCGGTCACCGCGAGAACCAGAAGCAGCGCGAGGATCAACCCAGCGGGATTCCCGCTGACAAAGATGACGGTAGGACCGTCTGCCCCGCCGATGATGCCCAGGTCCATCAGGCGAAGAACAGCTTGGACAGGGTCATGGGGTCGATATACTGCCCATCCTTGTAAACCCGCATATTGCCGGAGGCGATTTCGTCAATGAGCATGACCTTGCCGTCGGCGTCATAACCGTACTCAAACTTGATGTCGTAGAGCACCAGGCCCTTCTCCTTCAGATCATCGGCCACGATCCGGGTGATCTTCTGGGTCATGTCCTTGATGTCGTCGTACTGCTTCTCGGTCATTACGCCCAGGGCCACCAGGGCGTCCTTGGTGACCAGGGGATCGCCCTTCTCGTCGTTTTTGAAGGTGGTCTCCACGTAGGCGGGCAGGTCGGCGCCCTCCTCGATATACTCGCCGTACCGGCGGAGGAAGGAACCCACGGCCTTGTGGCGGCAGATGACCTCCAGACCGTGGCCAAAGACCTTGGCGGGCAGGACCTCCATGGTGGTGTTTTCCAGATCAGCGGAGACGAAGTGGGTTTTGATGCCGGCGGCGTTGATCTTCTCAAAGAAATAGATGGACATGCGCAGGTTCACATCGCCCACGCCCTCGATGGTCAGGCCCACAGAGTTCTCGCCGGGATCGAACACGCCGTCCTTGCCGGTGCAGTCGTCCTTGAACTTCAGCAGGTAGTTTCCGTTTTCCAGGGCATAGACGTTCTTGGTTTTGCCAGCGTAGACCTGTTTCAGATTCTGCATAATGGGGTCCTCCTTATATATATTACAAAAGTTGGTGGGAAGCGGCGTGGGGGGAGACGGACAGGCTCAGACCTCTGTCTGGAGCTGGGCGTCCTTCTCCTCAATCTGGGCGGCCATGTCATTCCGGAGAGTGTCCAGCCAGGTGGCCAGGGTATCGTCGGAGACCGCCAGGATCTGAGCGGCCAGGATGGCGGCGTTCTTGGCGGCGTTGATGCCCACCGTGGCCACCGGGATGCCGCTGGGCATCTGGACGGTGGAGAGCAGGGCGTCCAGGCCGTTCAGGGAGCCGCTCTGCATGGGGATGCCGATGACCGGCAGCGTGGAGTTGGCGGCCATGGCCCCGGCCAGATGAGCAGCCATGCCGGCGGCGCAGATGATGACGCCAAAGCCGGTTTTGCGGGCGTGCTTGGCGAACTCCGCCGCCTGGGCGGGGGTGCGGTGGGCGCTCATGATGTGGGCCTCGTAGGGGATGCCGAAGGCTTCCAGCTGTGCGCAGGCGGCTTTGACGGAGGGCCAGTCGGAATCCGAGCCCATGATGATCGCGACTTTTTTCATAGAGTGCTCCTTTCAGGTTGGGTAAAATCAGCGGAGTTTATCCGTCGGTAAGACGATTACAAACATAGAGCGGACAGGCGTGAAGAAATCCCGGTGTTATAATTTCTTGCGCAGAACGGTGTGGCGGAAGATCCCGTCGGCAAAGTACTCCCGGGAACAGAAAACGGGGATGCCCTCAATGTCGAAGTCCACCTCGTCCATGAACAGCAGCGGAGCGCCCGGGGGCACCTGCAAGATCTGGGCGACTTGCTCATCCGCCGCCACCGGCCGCAGGTCCGTGAGGTCCAGATAGGGGGAGACGCCGCAGAACTGCTGGAGGAAATGGAAGATGGGCTGCTGAAGATCCTGGAGCGTGTACTCCCCCTGAATCCGGGAGACCTCGATGAAGTCCTCACAGTAGATGGCGGGGATTCCGCCGGCGGTGCAGAGCCGGTCCACCCGGAGCACCGGGGTACCCTGGGGAATGCCCAGCTGATGGGCCACGTGCGCGTCCGCTGCGCAGGTGTTCGCCCTCACAGAGGCCACCGCAGCCTCGTGTCCGCTCTGGCGGATCATGTCCAGGAACTCCACCTCAATGTCCATCCGGGTGCGGACGTTCAGCACGTGGCGGTTGATGACCGTCCCGACCCCGTGGCGGCGGGTGATGAACCCCTCCCGCTCCAGGGATGCCAGAATGTCCCGCAGCTGTGTGCGGCTGATGCCCAGCATCTCCGCCAGAACGCTCTCCCGGGGCAGCCGGGAGCAGGACGCATAGGCCCCCTCCCGCATATCGGACAGCAGCTGGGCGCGGATGGTTTTGGACTGCATGGGCTGGCTGCTCACATTGTTCACCCCCGCAAAAGGTAGTACCATTAAAGGTCGCACCTATTTTATAAGATTTTTTTCCAGGACGCAATAGGCAATTCTGACAGAATCCAACAGATGTTTCCTGTGAAGCTTGTCACTGCGGTGAGACGGGAAAGCGCCCGCGTCGGAGCGAAACCTCCGATGCGGGCGCGGTTCTGGTGTTTTGTAGGTTTCCAAGCGCCTTAGAAGCTGTACCAATAGGCGCCGGCACGCATCTTGACGGAAAATTTTTCGTCTGGCTGCGTCAGAAACTCTTGAAATCCGTCAGGATTCCTGCGA
>JAAWIL010000160.1 GCA_022796315.1 Oscillibacter sp.
ATCCTTGCCATCCGTCAGGATGCCTGCGGATTTTTGCCTTGCAGGGCAAAAAATCCACTCGCCAATCCATACACGTCGAGATATTAAACAGGCTCTCAGCAATCAAAAGGCGCGGCTGACGCCGCGTCTTTTTTCACCAATCCCTTGTATATACAGAAAGGATTTCGCAGATGAAAGATAACAAAACGCAATCTCCCAGTCCCGCCCCGCAGGAAAACAAGATGGGCACCATGGCCATTGCCCCGCTCCTGGCGGGAATGGCCGTTCCCATGATGATCTCCATGCTGGTCCAGGCCCTGTACAACATTGTGGACAGCGTGTTTGTCTCCCGGCTCAGCCAGGACGCCCTGAACGCGGTCTCCCTGGCCTTCCCCCTGCAAAACCTGATGATCGCCATCGGCGGCGGCACCGGCGTGGGCATGAACGCCCTGCTCTCCCGCTCCCTGGGAGAGGGGGACCAGGCAAAGGCGGACCGGGCCGCCAACACCGGCATCTTCCTCTTCCTGTGCAGCGCGGTGCTCTTTGGCATCTGCGGCGTGGTTTTCTCCCGGGCCTTCTTCCTGGCTCAAACGGACATCCAGTCCATTGTGGACTACGGCACCGCCTACAGCCGGATCTGCCTGGGGCTGTCCATCGGCATCTTCAGCCAGTTCTGCTTTGAGCGGCTGCTCCAGTCCACCGGGCGGACCGTTTACTCCATGGTGACCCAGATCATCGGCGCGGTGCTCAACATCATTCTGGACCCCATCCTGATCTTCGGCCTCTTCGGCTTCCCCCGGCTGGAGGTGGCCGGGGCCGCCGTGGCCACGGTGTTCGGCCAGATCGTGGCGGCCCTGATCGGCCTTTGGATGAATGTCCGCTTCAACAGGGACATCCACATCCGTCTCCGGGACATCCGGATGGACCGGACCGTGGCACGGGAGATCTACCGGGTGGGCCTGCCCTCCATCATCATGCAGTCCATCGGCTCCGTCATGACCTTCGGCATGAACAAGATCCTGATCTCCTTCACCGACACGGCCACGGCGGTCTTCGGAGCCTACTTCAAGCTCCAGAGCTTCATCTTCATGCCGGTGTTCGGCCTGAACAACGGCATGGTGCCCATTGTATCCTATAACTACGGCGCTGCCCGGCTGGACCGGGTGAAGAAGACCTTCCGCCTCACCGCCACGGTGGCCACGGCGATTATGGTGATTGGCTTCTCCGCCTTCAACCTGATTCCCGACCTCCTTCTGAGCTTCTTCAATCCCTCGGCGGAGATGCTGTCCATCGGCACGGTGGCCCTGCGGGCCATCAGCATCTCCTTCCTGCTGGCGGGGTTCTGCATCATTGCCGGGTCCATGTTCCAGGCCATCGGCAACCCCCTGCACAGCCTGGTGGTCTCGGTCTGCCGCCAGCTGCTGGTGCTGCTGCCGGCGGCGTGGCTCCTGGCCCAGACGGGGAAGCTGGACCTGGTCTGGTTCTCCTTCCCCATCGCGGAGCTGATGTCCCTGACCCTCAGCGTGATCTTCCTTCGCAAGACCATGCGGGCCGCCGAGGCCCGGCTGGGAGCCGGCGGCAGCGCCGCCTGACCCAGGGCAGTCCCCTCCTCCATTCGCAAAAACGCAGAAGGCGCGTCCGTTCCGATTGGAACAGACGCGCCTTTTCTGATGAAATCGGGCCCTCCCCGTTCAGGAGACGGAGCGAAGGAACTCGTTGGGGTCCATATTCTCCCCATCCTTTGTGACAGAGAAGTGCAGGTGCGGCTCCTGGGCGGCCTCCGCTGCGGCGGTACAGCCCACAGCGCCGAGGATCTGCCCCGCGGAGACGGCCTCGCCCGCGCCCACGCCGGGCTGCTCCTGGAGATTGGCATAGGTGGTCTGATACCCGCCGTCATGTTCCAGGATCACGGTGGTACCCATCATGGCGTCCTCCTCCACGGCGAGCACAGTCCCCGCGCAGGCGGCCAGGACGGCAGTGCCCTCTGCGGCGGAGATATCCACGCCGTCATGGGTCCGCCAATCCTGCAGGGTGGGGTTGTAGACCAGCTGGTCCATGGAGAAGGCGGTCACCACCTCCCCATCCAGGGGGGTGACGATCTGGAGCGGGGCCTCGGCGACGACTGGGGTATCGTCGATTTCGATCTCCGGCATGACGGGGGCGGGGGTTTCCACCTGGGCGGGGGAGATGGTCTCCACCACGGGGGGCTCTTTGGGCTCTGTGATTTCCGGCGCGGGGGCGGCGACGTAGGTGTCCACGGGGGGCCGGGCGGGTTCCTCTGCGGGGGCGGGGTCTTTCCGGTCGAAGAGCAGGTAATAGCTGCTGACGCCGATGACCAGCAGGCAGACTGCCATGGTGATATAGAATCCGGCGCTGCCCCGGATTGCGTCCCATCGTTTGCTCATGTATGGTACCTCCCTCAAAATTTGGGTCTGAGGGAAGTATGGGCAGGAACGGAGCAGTTTATACATGGAAGCATCGGAAAAAGTTTTTGCTCAAGCTTTTTTCAAAAAGCTTGCGGGGTCCAGGGGCAGAGCCCCTGGAATTCCCCCGTATAACGCCGCAAAGCGGCGCGGAAAACGGGCAGCAAAACAGCGTCTGCCGCCGCAGGCGGAGGACGCGCCTTTTGCGGGAGCATGCGCCGGTCTCACAGACATTGATCCCGCCCCGTCCGCCTCCCCCCTGCCCAGGTGGACGGATCTTCTACAGAACCGCTCTCTCCCGTCCGCAAAAAGCGCGCCGGCCATCTTCCGATGACCGGCGCTGTTTTGCTGCATCTTTTATCGCGGCGCTTCGCGCCTTCTCCTCCAGGGGTTCCACCCCTGGACCCCGGCAGGGGCGCCGCCCCTGCACCCTGCAAGCCTTTGTAAAGGCTTGACCGAAACTTTTTCCTGCGGTTACTTGACAATCAGCGTTTTGCCGTCCATCTCCGGCGGACAGGCCAAACCCATCACATCCAAAATCGTCGGCGCAATATCCGCCAGCCGCCCGTCCTTCCGCAGCTCCGTCCCGGCGCCGCACAGAATGAACGGCACCAGATTCGTCGTGTGCGCCGTCATGGGACTCCCATCCGGCTCCACCATCTGCTCGGCGTTTCCATGGTCCGCTGTAATCATGGCAATTCCGCCCATCTTCAGCGTGGCGTCTACCACCCGGCCCACACATTCATCCACCGTCTCCACGGCCTTCACCGCCGCGTCATATATCCCCGTGTGTCCCACCATGTCGCAGTTGGCAAAGTTCAGGATGATCACATCATAGGCCCCGGACTCAATCCGCTCCACGCACTTGTCGCAGACCTCCACCGCGCTCATCTCCGGCTGGAGATCGTAGGTCGCCACCTTCGGGGAGGGAATCAGCACCCGGTCCTCGCCGGGGAATACCGTCTCGCTGCCGCCGTTGAAGAAGAACGTCACATGGGCATACTTCTCCGTCTCCGCAATCCGCAGCTGCGTCAGCCCCATGTGGCTGAGATACTCCCCCAGCCCGTTGTTCACCAGCACCCGGGGATAGGCCACCTCCACATTGGGCATGGTGGCGTCGTACTCCGTGTTGCACACAAAGG
Organism: Oscillibacter sp.; assembly: GCA_022796315.1. Lineage (GTDB taxonomy): Bacteria > Bacillota > Clostridia > Oscillospirales > Oscillospiraceae > Oscillibacter. Next base: position 3,545 of record JAAWIL010000160.1, read on the forward strand.
TCACCGGGAAGAACTGGCGGGTGAAGCCGTCAAACTCCGGGTCCACCAGCGCCCGGGTGATCTCCCGGGCCCGGTCCGGGCGGAAGTTGAAGAAGATCACGCTGTCGTTGTCCGAGATCGTGCCCTCGGTGTCGCAGACCACCGGCTCCATGAACTCGTCGGTGATCCCGGCGGCGTAGGAGTCCCGCACCGCCGCCACGGGCACGGGGTTGAAGTGGGCGCTCTCGCCATACACCATGGCGTCATAGGCCTGCTCCACCCGGTCCCAGCGCTTGTCGCGGTCCATGGCGTAGTACCGGCCCATCACCGTGGCGATCTTGCCTACGCCGGTCTCCCGGCAGGCCTCCGCCGTGCGGGCCACAAACTCCGCGCCGGAGGTGGGGGAGACGTCCCGGCCGTCCAGGAAGGCGTGAATATAGACCCGCTCCAGCCCCCGCTCCTTCGCCATCTTCAGCAGGGCGAAGAGGTGCGTCAGGTGGGAGTGTACGCCGCCGTCGGACAGCAGACCCATCAGGTGCAGAGCGGTGCCCTTCTCCCTGCAGGCATCCATGGCGTGGCAGTAAGCGGGGTTCTGGAAGAAGTCGCCGTCGGCGATGGACTTGGAGATCCGGGGCAGGTCCTGGAAGACCACCCGGCCCCCTCCGATGTTGGTGTGACCTACCTCGCTGTTGCCCATCTGCCCCTCCGGCAGACCCACATCCAGCCCGGAGGCGGAGAGTTCCGTCCAGGCAAACTCCTGGAAGAACTGGTCCAGCCGGGGCGTGTCGGCGGCCTTGACCGCGTTGCCGGTCTCCCCGGCCCCCATTCCGAACCCGTCCATGATAATCAAAGTAGTTGGCGTCTTGTTCATAACAACCTCTCATTTCGCTGTCCCGTCCCCGCGCCGCAGGCGCCGGGGGAGGGGCCAGGGAACCGCAGGTTCCCGGTTGATCCGCCGGCAGCGGATCAAAAAATTTCAACGATTTTCACCGCGGCGTGTACGTGACGAAAATCCCTCGATCCGTTGCCCTTGGGGCAACCACACCAGTGAGCGGATCTCACTGGTGCCGGGACCAGCTCCGTTAGAAGCCTTACCTCCCGTCCGCCCCCAATCTTCCGGCAGGACAGGGGGAATCTAAAGGCTGTGCCCGCAGGCGCGTTTCGGTGGCCAACCACCCGCAGGGCGGCTCTTAGGCCGGAGATGGGACCTGTCCCCCCTTTAGAGCCTGTTTAAAATCTCCCCGCGCATGTCTTGGCGGCGTATTTTCCGCCCTGACTGCGTTAAAAATCCTTGCCATCCGTCAGGATGCCTGCG
>JAAWIL010000161.1 GCA_022796315.1 Oscillibacter sp.
GAGTCAAAGAGCTTGACTGCCATTTCAATCACTTCCTTTCAAACTATTGCAATAGTTTACATTGCATACACTATCACAGTCGTGTGGATTTGTCAACACGATTCCAGTAGTTTATAAAAAGTTCAAATTTGACGGAACGAAAAAATTTTTTGAAAGTTGCATTGACAAACATCAATTCCATGTGGTATTCTACAACACTCCCTTGCGGGAGTGCCAACTGAATAGGCCAATCTGATTGGTACAGATAAAGCCGGTTACATACACAAACCAAAACGAACACCAGCGGGGCGGGGCCGTCCTGCTGGTGTGGTTGTGTATGCAACCGGCTTCTTTTTTCCCTGAAACAACTGAATGACCGTCTGAATGGGATACTCCGCCAAGACCTCCACCATTGGGAGCGAGCGAGACAACGCCGCTGATGCTGTCAGGGGCAGGAACACCGTTCGGGGAACACGGCAATGGGGGAGCTGTACGACGCCATGCAGGAGACCGGGGAGCTGTACGCCATCGGCGACTGCAAGGAGTTCCACAACGTCCACAGCGCCGTGTGGGACGCATTTGAGGTGGCAAACCACATTTGACCCTGAAGCGCGGTCCGCCCCGCGTCCCTGATTCCACCTGTGCGAAGGCCCCGGCTGAGACAGCTTCCGCAGGGAAGCCGCCCCAGCCGGGGGCCATATACGCAAACCGCTTGAACATCGGTACTCGATTTTCAAGGCGGGCAATGCCCGCCAGCCCATGAGAATGGGCTGTGTTTTGCCTGTGAAGTCTGCCTCCAGCCGCTTCGCGGCCCCGGCGGCGACGAGAAAAGACGCGTCCTCCATTTGGGCGGCACAGCTCCGGCTGCGCCGTCTTTTTTTGCGCTTCCGCCGCTCCCGGAGGAACGCCGCCCGCTACTTCCCCACGCAGAACCGGGAGAAGATCCGCTCCACGATATCCTCCCTCGCCGTCCGGCCCGTCAGTTCTCCCAGGGCGTCCAGGGCCTCCTCGGCGTCGGTGAGGACGGCGTCAGGGGTCAGGCCGGCCTCTAGGGCCTCCCGGCCCCGGCAGAGGGCCTCCCCGGCCCGGCGGACGGCGTCCTCCTGCCGCTGGTCCGTGAGCAGGGACCCGGCCTCCCCGGGGTCCCCGGCGGGGAAGAGGGCGGCCACGGCGGCCTCCAGATCCTCCAAGCCCTCTCCCGTAACGGCGGAAAGGGAGACATAGGCGGCGGGGCCATGCCAAGGATTTTCGCCGCCCCAGGCTCCGATGGACCCGGCCACCTTCCCGGACAGGTCCCGCTTGGAGGCGATGAAAATCCAGGGCGCCGGCTGCCCGCCCACCGCAGACAACAGCTGGCGGAACTCCTCCCAATATGCCCGGGACCGGGGTTCCATGTCCACCTGGTCGTCGGACACCAGCAAAATGAGGTCCGCTTCCTCCATGGCCCGGCGGGAGCGCGCTACCCCCAGCTTTTCCACCGCGTCCTCCGTCTCCCGGAGGCCCGCCGTGTCAATGAGCCGCAGCAGCACCCCGCCGCAGAGGACGGATTCCTCCACCGTGTCCCGGGTGGTGCCGGGGATGTCGGTGACAATGGCCCGGTCGTACCCCGCCAGGGCGTTCAGAAGCGAGGACTTCCCGGCGTTGGGCAGGCCCACAATGGCCGTCCGGACGCCCCGTTTCAAAACCTGTCCCCGCCGGCAGCCCGCCAGCAGGCGGATCAGGTCCGCCTCCGCCAGGGCCAAGGCCTGGGATACCTCCTCCGGCCGGATGTCCTCGATGTCCTCGTCGGGGTAGTCCACCACGGCATAGAACCGGCTGGTGATCTCCAGCAGGGCGTCCTGGATGGGCTCCAGGCGGCGGCGGAGACCGCCCTCCAGCTGGGCGGCGGCGTTCCGGGCGGCGGCGGCGGTCTCGGCGTCAATGAGGTCCATGACGGCCTCCGCCTGGGTCAGGTCCAGGCAGCCGTTGAGGAAGGCCCGTTTGGTGAACTCCCCCGGCCCGGCCTGCCGGGCCCCGGCGGCAAAGAGGGCGGACAGGAGCTCCCGCAGCACCACCGGGGAGCCGTGGCAGTGGATCTCGGCGGCGTCCTCGCCGGTGTAGCTGTGAGGGGCGGGAAAGCGGACGGCCAGACCGTGGTCCAGGACCCGGCCCTGGCAGTCCAGCACCTCCCCCAGGACCAGCTTCCGGGGTTCCTGCTGGGAGAAGGGCCGGCCGTTGGCGGGGCGGAACACCTGGCCGCAGGCGGCGAAGCAGCCGTCTCCGGAGAGGCGGACAATGCCGATGGCGGATGCGGCGCTGCCGGTGGCAATGGCGGCGATTGTATCCATGAAATCAGCTCCTTCTGTGTTCTGTCAGCTCATCGACGGCCTGCTCTCCGGCGATGTACAGCTCCTCCGCAAGGTTCAGAGCGTCCTGGAGGACGTTTTTCGCCTCCCAGATGTTACCGCCCTCCAGCAGGGTCAGCGCGCCGTCCATACCGCCGCAGAGCGTGGCGTACATCTGGCGCAGAACATCAATATCATCCATCATAATACCTCTTCTGTTTCCGTTATCATATATTAGTTTATAGCATTTTATATTAGTTTATATTAGTTGATAAGAAATAGCAAGATTTTCTAATGATAAATGGTATTCTAATGGAAGAGGTGATGCTCATGGAATCTATGAAACCGCTGAAAATCAGCGTCAGCCTTTCTCTGGATGAAGATGTTGTAAAACGGCTTCGCAGTTTGGCAGAGGCGGATGACCGGGCACTTTCTTCCTATATCAACCTTGTGCTTCGCAATTACCTGCGGGGGCTGGAAAAAACATAAGAGGACGGGCAGCAGCCCGTCCTCTTCAACGTTCAGATGAGATTATTTAATGCGCTCACCGGCGGCCTCCTTGGCCTTGATCTCCTGAACGGCGTCCTTGTGGGAGAGGTTTACGCGGCCCTTCTCGTCGATGTCCGTGACCTTTACCCACATCATGTCGCCGATTTTGCAGGCGTCCTCCACCTTCTCAATCCGGTGGTCCGCCAGCTTGGAGATGTGGACCAGCCCGTCCTTGCCCGGGGCCAGCTCCACGAAGGCGCCGAAGGTCATCAGGCGCACCACCCGGCCATAGTACAGGGAACCCACCTCGGGGACGAAGACAATGTCGTCAATGCACTTCTTGGCGGCGTCGCAGGCGGTGGCGTCCGCGGCGGCGATGAAGATGGAACCGTCGTCGTTGATGTCGATCTTGGCGCCGGTGTCCGCCACGATCTTCTGGATCACGCTGCCGCCCTTGCCGATGACGTCCCGGATCTTGTCGGGGTCGATGTGCATGGTGATCATCTTGGGGGCGTAGCGGCTGACCTCCTTGCGGGGCTCCGCAATCACCGGCAGCATGATCTGGTCCAGGATCTCGCAGCGGGCGTCGTAGGTGGTGTCCAGGGCCTCCCGGATGATGGCCATGGTGAGGCCGTCGTTCTTCAGGTCCATCTGGATGGCGGTGATGCCCTTCTTGGTGCCCGCCACCTTGAAGTCCATCTCGCCGTGGAAGTCCTCCACGCCCTGGATGTCAATGAAGGTGGTGAAGGAGCCGTCGTCGTCCTGGATCAGGCCGCAGGAGATGCCGGCCACGGGGGCCTTGATGGGCACGCCGGCGTCCATGAGGGCCAGGGTGGAGCCGCAGATGGAGCCCTGAGAGGTGGAGCCGTTGGAGCTGACGACCTCGGAGACCACCCGGATGGCGTAGGGGAACTCCTCCACGCTGGGCAGGACGGGCACCAGGGCCCGCTCGGCCAGGGCGCCGTGGCCGATCTCCCGGCGGCCGGGGGACCGGGCGGGCTTGGCCTCGCCGACAGAGTAGCCGGGGAAGTTGTAGTGGTGCATATACCGCTTCTCCGTCTCCTCCCAGATGGTGTCCAGCTTCTGGTTGGCGGAGAGGGTGTCCAGGGTGCAGGCGGAGAGGACCTGGGTCTGTCCCCGGGTGAAGAGGCCGGAGCCGTGGACCCGGGGCAGGAGGCCCACCTCGGCGCCCAGGGGGCGGATCTCGTTCTTGGCGCGGCCGTCTACCCGGTGGCCCTCCAGGAGCCAGGCCTTGACGATCTTCTTCTGGAACTTGTAGGTGATTTCGTCCAGGTACTGGTCCATGTTGGGGAACTCTTCCAGGTACTTCTCGTGCCAGTGCTCAATCATGGCGTTCCAGCGGGCCTCCCGGACGTTCTTGTCGTCGGTGTCCATGGCGGCCTTGGCCTCGTCCAGGAAGTCGGCGGTGACGCGGTCGAAGAGGACCTGATCGAAGTCCGCGTGGGGGTACTCAAACTTGGGCTTGCCGATCTCGGCCACCATGCGGTTGATGAGCGCGATCTGCTTCTGGTTCTCCTCGTGGGCCATCTGGATGGCCTGGAACATGGTGTCGTTGTCCACCTCGTTGGCGCCGGCCTCGATCATGACCACCTTCTTGCCGGTGGAGACCACGGTGACGTCCAGGTCGGAGACCTTCCGCTCCTCGCTGTTGGGGTTCAGGACCAGCCTGCCGTCCACCAGGCCCACCTTCAGGGCGCCTACGGGGCCGTTCCAGGGGATGTCGGAGATGGCCAGGGCGGCGGAGGTGCCGATCAGGGCGGCGATCTCCGGGGAGCAGTCGTGATCCACGCACATGACCGTGGCCATGATGGACACGTCGTTGCGGAAATCATAGGGGAACAGGGGGCGGATGGGCCGGTCGATGACCCGGCTGGTCAGCACGCCCTTCTCGCCGGGGCGGCCCTCCCGGCGGTTGAAGCTGCCGGGGATGCGGCCCACGGAGTACATCTTCTCCTCAAAGTCCACGCTGAGGGGGAAGAAGTCGATGCCGTCCCGGGGACGGGCGGAGGCGG
>JAAWIL010000162.1 GCA_022796315.1 Oscillibacter sp.
CCGCCGCAATCCTGGCGGATTGCAAGGGTTTTTAACGAAGTCTGGACGGAAAATACGCCGCCAAGACGTGTGCGGGGAGATTCTAAACAGGCTCTAAGCGGCGCCGTCCGGCAGTTCGCCTACTGGTTCGCGCACGGAACCCTGGGCCATCCGCTCTTGGATGACATTGACTACATCGGTGAAATTTTGAAGGAGGAAAGTTCCTTCGCAGAGCAGGCCTTTGCCATTTTTATGAACAACCTGGAGCTGGACGAGGACGGGAGCGTCCGGAACTACGCCCGCTGCGAACACCGGGCCGCCCAGTACATCCGGTGCTACTTTGACCCGGCCTACGAAGCGGACCCGCCCTTTGCGTTCTGGGAGGTCGAGCTCCACCCGGTGAGCAGGGACGCCTATCAGACCTGAGGGCATCCCCCGTTCGCGCCAAACGAATCCGGACCTCCCGCAGTGCGGGAGATCAACAGACGTCCGTCTGTATCTTCCAAACATCCAACATTGAGACAACATCGAGAAAGGAGCGCTTACCATGACCGACGCAGTGAAACACCTCAAGGATCTTGTGGACCACGCCCAGCGCATCGTCTTTTTCGGCGGGGCCGGAGTCAGCACGGAGTCCGGCATCCCGGATTTCCGCAGCACCGGCGGGCTGTACCATCAGGAGTGGAAGTATCCGCCTGAGACAATTCTAAGCCATACCTTTTACAAAAGCAACCCCGAAGAATTTTTTCGCTTCTACCGGGCCAAGCTCCTGGCCCCCGACGCCCAGCCCAACGACGCCCACAGAAAGCTGGCCCAGTGGGAGGCCCAGGGGAAGCTCACCGCCGTCATCACCCAGAACATCGACGGGCTCCACCAGGCCGCCGGCAGCCGGAACGTCCTGGAGCTCCACGGCAGCGTCCACCGGAACCACTGCGAGCACTGCGGGAAATTCTATGATCTGGACCACCTCCTTCATACCACCGGCGTGCCCCGCTGCTCCTGCGGCGGCATCATCAAGCCCGACGTGGTCCTCTACGAGGAGGGTCTGGACCAGGATCTCCTGAACCGCTCCGTTCAGGCCCTGGCGGAGGCGGACCTGCTGATCATCGGCGGCACCTCCCTGAACGTCTGGCCCGCCGCAGGGCTCATCAACTACTACGGCGGCCGGGAGGTGGTTCTCCTCAACAAATCCGCCGTGGGGCGGGACCTGGACGCCGGATTGGTCATCACGGACCCCATCGGCCAGGTCCTGGCCCAGCTGTAAGCGCTTGGCGCGTTCCGCCCCCTCGGAATGCGCCCCGATAGAACCAGGCGCGGCGCCGCTCTTCCCGAGCGGCGCCGCGTTTTCCAGGTCCGCCCTCCAAAAATGCAGGGCAGAATCTTTTTTATGCAAAAGATTTATAATATCTGGGAATATTTTTACATTTTCCTCTTGTATATGAAAGAGATCTGTGGTAACATTGCATCACCGTGAAACCTGTCTGGAAAGGAGCCTCCCATGATCTGGAATGAAAACCGCGAGAACGCCTATTGTGAAATCACCCCCGCCCTCCTGGCTTTAAAGGAGCAGTGGGAGAAGAAGAATTACATCGACCCGCAGCTGTATCGGGAGTACAACGTCAAGCGCGGCCTCCGGGACGAGGATGGCCGCGGCGTGCTGACGGGTCTGACCCGCGTGGCGGAGATCCAGTCCTACCGGGTCTCCTCCGGTCCGGACGGGGAGCACATCCGCCCGGCGGACGGCGTCTTGTACTATCGCGGCATCGACTGCCGGGAGCTGGTCCGGGGCTCCGCCCAGCGGAAGCGCTTCGCCTTTGAGGAGACCGCCTACCTGCTGCTCTTCGGGGAGCTGCCCACGGCGGAGCAGCTCCAGGACTTCTGCGTCCAGCTGGCCTCCTACCGGACCCTGCCCACCAACTTCTTCCGGGACGTCATCATGAAGACGCCTCCAAAGGACCTTATGAACACCATGCAGCGGGCCATTCTGACGCTGTTCTGCTATGACGACAAGCCCAACGACATCACCCTGGAAAACGTCCTGCGGCAGAATCTCCAGCTCACCGCCAATATGCCGGTGCTGGCGATCTACGCCTACCAGGCCTGGCGGTACAGCCAGGGGGAGAGTCTCTTCATCCACGTCCCCCAGCCGGCCCTCTCCACCGCCGAGAACTTCCTGCGGATGCTGCGGGAGGACCGGAGCTACACAGACCTGGAGGCCCGGGTGCTGGATGTGGCCCTGGTGCTCCACGCGGACCACGGCGGCGGCAACAACTCCACCTTCACCAACCACGTGGTCACCTCCTCCGGCACGGACACCTACTCCGCCATTGCGGCGGCCATGGCCTCCCTGAAGGGGCCCCGCCACGGCGGCGCCAACAGCAAGGTCATGGAGATGATGGGGGACATCAAGGTCCACGTCCGGAACTGGCAGGACGAGCAGGAGGTGGCCGGGTACCTGACGCGGATGCTGGACAAGGAGGCCTTTGACCGCAGCGGTCTGATCTACGGCCTGGGCCACGCCGTCTACACCAAATCCGACCCCCGGTGCGAGGTCTTCCGGGAGTACGTGCGCCGTCTGGCGGCGGAGAAGCAGCGGGACCGGGAAATGGCCCTGTATACCAACGTGGAGAAGGCGGGCAAGCGGCTGCTGCTGGAGCGGCAGGGCCGGGAGGCCATCTCCACCAACATCGACTTTTACAGCGGCTTCGTCTATGAGATGCTGGGCCTGCCCATGGAGCTGTACACCCCCCTGTTCGCCGTGGCCCGGATCGCCGGCTGGAGCGCCCACCGGATGGAGGAGCTGTCCTCCGGCGGCAAGCTGATCCGCCCCCGCTACGAATGCGTGGAGGAAACCCGCTCCTATGTCCCTATGGAAAAGCGCTGAATCCCTTCCTCTGTCAGGCTTTGTCTGGCAGAGGAAAATTTTTTTGAAAAAAATGAAATTATGGGTTGACAAATCTGAGTTTCCCGGCTATAATGAACAAGCAGTCTTTTCCAGGGGACAAACAAATCTGCGGCTGTGCTGGAACTGGTAGACAGGCCAGCTTGAGGTGCTGGTGTCAAATCGACGTGTGGGTTCAAGTCCCGTCAGCCGCACCAGGTCACCCCTTGGGAGACCGTCCACTCTATGCGCGAGTGGTGGAATTGGCAGACTCGCTAGATTCAGGTTCTAGTGTCCTTTACGGACGTGCGGGTTCAAGTCCCGCCTCGCGCACCAAAAGAAGAGCGACAGGCTTTGCCTGTCGCTCTTCTTTTGGTACTCCGCCATTGCCTGAGGCAAAGGCGGCGGCCGCCGCGGGTGAGTTCCATCCAAAACCAATTTTGATCCGCCGATTACGAAAGGACGGCACGCCTGTTGGCGTACCGTCCTTTTTCGAGATCCCGTGCATCATTTCTCCCCTGGCGGCATATACTGGAGAAATGCGAAATTAGGAGGCTGCTATGAGAGAACATCCGCTCCCCCCTGGGGACATTGACGATCTGATCTTCCAGGACTGCTGGCTGACCAGTGACCGGTGACCGCTATGCGCGGCCGCCGGTCTTTCCGTCAAACCGCCCGGACGCCGGAACTGGCCTCCGGGCGGTTTTCTGCGCTCTCACAAGGCGGTCACGGCCCGCAGATGACGCCGCCCCCCACCACGGTGTCCCCGTCGTACAGCACGGCCGCCTGGCCGGGGGTCATGGCCCGCTGGGGCTCCGTGAAGGTCACCCGGAACCGCCCCCCCGGCAGAGGCTCCGCCACGGCCTCCGCCTCCCGCTGGCTGTACCGCGTCTTCACGGTGACGGCCATGGGACCTTCCAGGGCGGGAACCGCAATCCAGTTCCCCTGCTCCGCCGTCAGCGTGCGGCTCCACAGGGCGCTGTCCGGCCCCAGGCGGATGGTGTTGGCCGCCGCGTCCTTCTCCAGCACGTAAAGGGGCTCCTCCGTGGAAAGCCCCAGCCCCTTGTGCTGGCCCAGCGTGTAGCGGATCAATCCCCGATGCCTGCCCAGCCGGCGGCCCTCCTGGTCCAGGAAGTCCCCCGCCGGGGCGGCCTGGCCCCAGGCCCGCTCAATGAAGCCCGCATAGTCCCCGTCCGGCACAAAGCAGATGTCCTGGCTATCCTGTTTCCGGGCGTTCACCAGGCCGTGTTCCTCCGCCAGCTGCCGGACCTGGGCCTTGTCCAGTCCCCCCAGCGGGAAGAGGGTGTGGGCCAGCTGGTCCTGGGTCAGGGTGTAGAGGAAATAGCTCTGGTCCTTCCTGCGGTCCAGCCCCCGCTTCAGGAGATACCGCCCGGACACCGGGTCGCGCTGGGTCCGGGCATAGTGTCCGGTGGCCAGATAGTCTCCCCCCAGCGTCCGAACCCGGTCCAGCAGGGCGCCGAACTTCACCGCCCGGTTACACACCACACAGGGATTCGGCGTGCGGCCCCGCCGGTATTCCTGGATGAAATTCTCCATGACCGTCTCCCGGAACACCCCGGAACAGTCAAACACATAGTAGGGCATTCCCAGCCGCCGGGCTACCAGGCCCGCGTCCTCCGCGTCCGCTTGGGAGCAGCACTTCCGGCTTCCGTCCGGCAGCTCCTCCTGATCCCGCAGCAGCCGCAGGTGGACTCCGGAGAGCTGATGTTCCGCCCGCCTCAGCAGCAGCGCCGCCACGGAGCTGTCCACGCCGCCGCTCATGGCCACAAATGTATGGGGAATCTTCCTCACCTCCATGGTACTCGTCCTGGCGGACCAAAGGTCCGCCGGTTGAAATGCTGACTCTATAGTCACCGCAGTTGAAAAGAAGCAAATGCTTCTTTTCAACCCTGGGGCGCATAGGCGCCCCAGGGGCCGTGAAACGGCCTGACGGTGGACTTCA
>JAAWIL010000163.1 GCA_022796315.1 Oscillibacter sp.
CTGCGTTAAAAATCCTTGCCATCCGTCAGGATGCCTGCGGCTTTTTGCCTTGCAGGGCAAAAAATCCACTCGCCAATCCATACACGTCGAGATATTAAATAGGCTCTGAAGGCTCCGGAAAGAACCAGCTGGGTTGCCGTCGCTCCGGCTCAGACATGTTCCGGACCTCCAGAGCGCGCTAAAAGTCTTTTTGGTTCTTTTTCTTTAGAAAAAGAACTACCGGCCGATGGTGGCGGCCAGGACGGCCTTGATGGTGTGCATCCGGTTTTCCGCCTCGTCGAAGACCACGCTGTGACGGCCCCGGAAGACCTCGTCGGTGACCTCCCGGATGTCCACGCCCTTGTCCTTCCACTCCTTGGCCAGCCTCGTCTCAAAATCGTGGAAGGAGGGCAGGCAGTGCAGATACAGCACATTGGGGTTGCCGGTGGCCTTCAGGGTCTCCTCCGTCACCCGGTAGGGGGAGAGGAGCTTCGCCCGCTCGGGGATCAGGTCCTCCTCGCCCATGGAGGCCCAGATGTCACCGTAGATTACGTCCGCGTCCTTCAAGTCATTCAGGCTGTCGCTGATCTCCAGCAGGGCGCCGTTCTCCCGGGCGGTGGCGAAGGTGGTCTTGACGATCTCCTGATCCATCTCCCGGGCCAGCTTCTCCGGGCCGATGCCCACGAAGTGCATCCCCATCTTGGCCGCGCCGATCATCCAGGCGTAGCACATGTTGTTCCGCACGTCGCCGGGGAAGACCACCTTGACCTGGTTCAGGGGCTTGTGGCAGTGCTCTTCGATGGTGAGCATGTCCGCCAGGATCTGGGTGGGATGGTCCGCGTCGGTGAGGCCGTTCCACACGGGGACGCCGGCGTACTTGGCCAGGTCCTCCACGTTCTTCTGGTCATAGCCCCGGTACTCGATGCCGTCGAAGAACCGGCCCAGGACCTTGGCGGAGTCCTCCAGGGACTCCTTCTTTCCCATCTGGGAGCTGCCGGCGTCCAGGTAGGTGACGTGGGCCCCCTCCTGGGTGGCGGCCACCTCGAAGGAGCAGCGGGTGCGGGTGGAGGTCTTTTCAAAGAGCAGGACAATGTGCTTGCCCTGGAGCACCGGGTCGCAGATTCCGGCCCGGCGCTTGGCCTTCAGATCGTGGGCCAGGTCCAGGAGATAGCGGATCTCCTCGGGGGTGAAGTCCTGAAGGGTTAAGAAGCTGCGGCCTTTCAGATTGACAGACATAGTGTATAATCTCCTTATTACAAATACAGATTTCTAAAGGGAGCCCAAAAAGTTCTCATGGTGCGGCGCTCCCGGCGCCTCCGCCCTGGCGGAGACGCCTGTTTCAATCATTTTTGCGGCGACAAGCGCGTCGCAAAAATACCTTGACCCAGCCGCCTTGGGCGGCGTCACCAGTCCGAGACTGGTGGGGGGGGCTAAAGGGAGGACTCCGTCCCCCTTTAACTAGGGTTCTCCCGCCACAAAGGCATGGACATGCACCGGGGGCCGCCCCGGCCCCGGCTGAGCTCCGCGCTGGGAATCGTGTGGATCTTCACGCCGGCCTCCTCCAGGGAGCGGTTGGTCACGTAGTTCCGGGAGTACACCACCACCTCGCCGGGGGCGATGGCCAGGGTGTTGCTGCCGTCGTTCCACTGCTCCCGGGCCGCGTCGATCTCGCTGCCCCGGCCGCAGGCGATCAGGGTGACGTGGTCCAGGCCCAGGTGCTTTTTCAGGATGTCCTCCAGGCGGCTGTCCTCCTGGGTGATCTTCATCTTCCGGTCCTCGTCCAGCTCCATGACAAAGACCGTGAGGCTGGAGAGGATGTTGGGGTGAACGGTGAACTTGTCCCGGTCCACCATGGTGAACACCGTGTCCAGGTGCATGAAGGAGCGGCTCTTGGGGATGTTGAAGGCCAGAACCTTCCGGAAGGAGGTCCGGGGATAGGAGAGGATCGTCTCCGCCAGGGTGTCGATGGAGTCTCCCTTGGTCCGCTGGGAGATCCCCACCGCCAGAACCTCCGGGGAGAGGATCAGGATGTCCCCGCCCTCCAGGGAGGAGGTCTCCCCCCGGTCATACCAGCGGGGGGCGTGGAGGAACTCCGGGTTGTGCTCAAAGATGAATTTGCCGAAGAGGGTCTCCCGGTTCCGGGTGGCGGTGTGCATCTTGTGGATGGACACGCCGGTGCCGATGGTGGCGAAGGGGTCCCGGGTAAAATAGAGGTTGGGCATGGGGTCCACGGCGAAGGGGTAGCCGTCCTCGGCGGCGGAGAGGAAATCCCCCAGCCTGCCGCCGCCGGCGCGGAGCTGGCTCCTGCGGACGCCGGCCATCATGGTGGAGATCATCTCCCGGTCCGGCATGGCGCCCAGGTACTCCGCCAGCAGCTCCTGGGTCCGGCCGTCCGAGACGCCGGACTCGTTCAGGAACTGACGGATCAGGTCCTGACGCACCTCCCCGCTGGTGAGGGAGCGCTCCACCAGGTCGGTGAGGTACACCACCTCCACGCCGTTCTCCCGCAGGCAGGCGGCGAAGGCGTCGTGTTCCTTCTGGGCCTCCCGCAAATAGGGAATATCGTCAAAGAGCAGCCGCTCCAGGTACTCCGGCATCAGATTTTCCAGCTCCTGACCGGGCCGGTGCAGCAGCACCCGCTTCAGCCGCCCGATCTCGGAGGTATTTTGGATTCCGGTTTCCAAACCAGATCCCTCCTTTTCTGTTCTGGGGGAACCGCCCAGGCTCCGGGGCCGTTCGCCCCTGTGAGTCAAAACGCGTATTCCAAACCGGGGGACAAGGGTGCGGAGCGGTTGGGAATACGGACGCAAGGGGAGCGCCGGATACGCGTCTTCGCGTGCGGGGCGCTTTGTGTATAGCGTCTCTGGAATTTCGCGTTTCATGCGCGGAGAAGAAAAGAGGAGAAAAATACCTTGGGTCCCCTTGGAAGCTTTGGGCATGTGAATCAAATTGAAAAAGCGCGGATGCGCTCGCTCAATCCGCGGGCCGACAGCCCGCCTGGGGAAATTTGCCTTGATTGGTGAAAAAATCTCTCGCTGTTGGGCAATTCGCCAATTTTCAAACAAGACCCAGTCAAACCGTTTGAAAATCGGGAATCCGATGTTCCAGGCAGGCAGCGCCTGCGGCACATAAACTGCGCCGGGTTTTGCCGGTCCACCGTCAGGCCGTTTCAACTGCGGTGACTATGCGGAAGGCGGAAAACGCCCCGCAAGCCGTGCGCACTTCGGCGAATTGGCGGTCCAGGAGAGTCCGGTTCCAGCAAAAAAAATCGCCGTCCTGCGGACGGCGATTCAATCAGAAGCGTTTTTTTCACGGCGCGGTAGAGGTAGGTCAGGGCCTCGCCCCGGGTACAGACGCGGTTGGGTGAGAAGTTGTCCCCCAGCTTGTCGGCTACGTTGGTGGTCACGGCCCAGGAGGCCGCCATAAAGAGGTCGGACTTCCGGGGGAGATCCTGGAAGGAGCTGGGGAACGCGGCGGGATTCCCCGCCAGCTGCCACAGCCAGGTGATGGCCATGGACCGGGTACAGGGCTCGCCGGCCCCCAGAGTGGAGCCGGAGACCAGGCCCATGCCGTAGGCCCACCGGGCGGCCATGAGGTAGTCCTCCGGGATGGGGTCTGTGAAGTGCGTGGCCTCGTTGGACCGGGGGGCGCCGTTGGCCCGCCAGAGGAAGGTCAGGAACTGTCCCCGGGTGCAGACCTCGTCGGGGCCGAAGCGGGTGGTCTCCTTGCCGGTGGTGACCTCATTCTCCACCGCCCACAAAATGGCGGCGGCGTAGGGAGAGGCGGCGGGGACGTCGGTGAACCGGGAGACGGTGGCGGAGGCCCCCAGGTCGGCGGCGAAGGGGATGCCGCTCTCGGCGGCGTAGGCCTCCGCCCGGCTGCCGGAAACGCCGTGGATCGTCAGGTTGGGGCAGTCCAGGAAGGACCAGCTGAAGGTGGTTACATTGCCGGGGACCACGGCGCTGAGGAGGCTGGTACACTTGCCGAAGGCGGCGTAGGGGAGCTTCGTGAGCCCCCGGCCGACGGTGACCTGCTTGAGGTTCGTGCAGCCGAAGAAGTTGCTGCCCTGCTCCCCCAGGGAGGTGACGCTGTCGGGCAGGTCCAGGGCGGTGAGGCTGATGCACCCGCCGAAGGCCCCGCTGTCGATCTCCTCCAGGGTGCTGGGGAAGGAGACCTTGGTGAGGCCCACGCAGTTGCGGAAGGCGTTGGTGCCGATGTAGGTCACGCCCTCCGGGATCACCACGCTGCTGAGGGTGGAACAGCGGTCAAAAGCGCCGTAGCCCACCTTCTTCACGCCGGCGGGGAGAACGATGTGCCCGCCGGAGCCGGAGTATTTCGTCAGAACGCCCTCGGCGTCCACAATGAAGCCGTCCTTGTCCGGCGCGGCCGCCCGGGCGGGGACCGCCAAGCTCAGACACAGCGCCAGGGCCAGCAGCAGTGCCGTCCAGTTTTTTCTCATGTCAGGTCCCTCCTTCTGTTCCGGGCGTGTGCCCGGCCTGTTCCGGATGAATGGTCGATGATCACCGCGGGCGCGCGGTTTTAACTCTATTTTACCCGATCTCCGGGAGGATTGCAAGGAGAAGACTGACAAATTCCGACAGCCCCAGAAATTGGAATCCCGGAGACGCGGGCGGCGTCTCCGGGACATCGGGGTTTCCTCTGTGGAATTAGAGCCTGTTTAAAATCTCCCCGCGCATGTCTTGGCGGCGTATTTTCCGCCCTGACTGCGTTAAAAATCCTTGCCATCCGTCAGGATGCCTGCGGA
>JAAWIL010000164.1 GCA_022796315.1 Oscillibacter sp.
TCCTTGCCATCCGTCAGGATGCCTGCGGATTTTTGCCTTGCAGGGCAAAAAATCCACTCGCCAATCCATACACGTCGAGATATTAAACAGGCTCTGACGCTGCCTTTATACCTACAGCAAAGCCCCCGTTCCGGATGACGGCCCGGAACGGGGGCTTTTTGTGATTCCTCAGAGGGAATCTCTTCTGGGCACGACGACGCCCTCCCCCTTGTAGATGCAGTCCGGCGGCACGGTCCCCCGGACGGAGGAGACGGGGTACACACTGGCCCGCCGGCCCAGAACGGTGCCGGGGTTCAGCACGCTGTTGCAGCCCACCTCCACCTGGTCCCCCAGGATGGCGCCGAACTTCTTCCGCCCGGTCTCCAGGCGCGTCTCGCCGTCCCGGACGGCCACCAGGGTCTTGTCCGACTTCACGTTGGAGGTGATGGACCCGGCCCCCATGTGGCTCCTGTAGCCCAGAATGGAATCCCCTACGTAGTTATAGTGGGGGGTCTGGACGCCGTCAAAGAGGATCACGTTTTTCAGCTCCACAGAGTTGCCTACCACGCACCCCGCTCCCACCAGGGCGCTGCCCCGGATAAAGGCGCAGTGGCGGACCTCCGTGTCCGGCCCGATGATGCAGGGCGCCCCCAGGTAAGCGCTGGGAAACACCTTGGCGGTGTTGTGAACCCATACGCCGGGGGCGGGCTGGCTGTACTCCTCCGCCGGCAGATTCTGCCCCAGGGCCAGGATCAGGTCCCGGATGCCGTCCAGGGCCTGCCAGGGGTACGTGAAGCCGGCCAGGTACTCCCCCGCCAGGGTGTGGCTGAGGTCCAGCAGATGTTTGGTGTTCAGCTCCATAACAGTTCGCTCCTTTCCTTCTTTTCCGCTGTGTTGACAATATGATAATGATATTCCTTCCGAACGGAAAGGTCGGAAGCAATATGTGCCATGGTTTGCGGCGGCAGCCGCAAACCGGCTCCGATCAAATGTATGATTTCCGAATTTTTCATTCGGAAATCATACTCCAGGCCCGCCTCCGCCGCAAGGGTTGCCTTTCCGCTGGGTTTGCGGTACAATGGCTCCACTGACAAAAAGGAGGCCACGCCTGATGAAACTGATGATCGCATCCGATCTCCACGGCTCCGCCTATTACTGCCGCGCCCTGCTGGAGTCCTTCCGGCGGGAGGAGGCGGACCGGCTGGTCCTGCTGGGGGACCTGCTGTACCACGGCCCCCGGAATCCCCTGCCCCGGGAGTATGACACCGTGGCGGTCACCGCCATGCTGAACTCCCTGGCAGAGCGGCTGCTGTGCGTCCGGGGCAACTGTGACTCCGAGGTGGACCAGATGGTCCTCCAGTTCCCCATGCTGGCGGATTACGCCCAGCTGTCCGTGGACGGCGCCGATGTCTACGCCACCCATGGGCACCTCCAGGGGCCGGAGAATCCGCCGCCTCTGCCTCAGGGGACGTACCTGCTGTGCGGACACATCCACATCCCCGTGCGGCAGGATCTTGGCCGGTGCGTCTACCTGAACCCCGGCTCCCTGGCGCTGCCGAAGGAACAAACCCCCCACAGCTACCTGACGCTGGAGGGCGGCGTATTCACCTGGAAGGACGTGGAAACCGGCGCGGCTTTCCAGCCTCTGGAGACCGTCTGACCGGCGCCTATTGGTACAGCTTCTTAGAACCTGGATCTGCTGAGCACCGTCTGAACGGTCTTTTTCCCGCCATACTGCGTCGATTTCCCTGCAATCCGTCAGGGCCGCTGCGAAGGATTTCCTTGTCCGGCGGAAAAATCCTCGCCATCCGGCATCCCCAGTTATGAATCCAGGTCCTTACGTTGCTCCCCTGGCGCGGGATAGGGAATCCGGTAGGGCTCCGCACCCCGCTCCCGGACCTTCTGCGCCAGCCACTGCCGCAGGTCCTCCACCCCCTCGTCCGTCCAGGGGAAGGTCTCCGTCTCGATGTTTTGAGCCAGCTCGAAGCTGGTATTCTCATAGACCCAGACCTGGAGGCTGCCGTCGTCCATCCAGCCGGTGCGCTGGAACCGGTAGCGGAAGGTACCCAGGCTTCCCGGGTACACCGCCGCCTTGGTGAAAAAGGATTTGTTCAAAAAATCAAAGCTGCTGTCCACAACCACGCCACCTTTCCCGGCGCGTCCGGGAGAGACCGGGACACGCTCTGGAAACAGGATAGCAAATCCTGGGCCGTCTGTCAAACCGTTCCCGGCGGGCCCTCCGGCGGCGGATGGAGAGAGGTCTGAAAAATATCCAGGACATTTCTGTACAGGTCTTGCAGGATCGCCCTGCGCGGGGTATACTGGAACCATTCTATTGAACTCATTCAAGCCGCCGAACAAGGAGGTCCACCATGAAGATCCTGGTCTTTTCAGATTCCCACGGAAACTGCTCCAATATGATCCAGGCCGCAGAGCAGGAGGCCCCTTGCATGATCTTTCACCTGGGAGACGGCTGGCGGGACGCCCAGCGCCTCCACCAGCGCTTCCCGGACACCCCTTTGTATCAGGTGCCCGGCAACTGTGACTTTCGCAGCTCCGAGCCGCCGGAGCAGCTGCTGACCATCCAGGGCAGCCGCATCCTGCTGTGCCACGGCCACACCTACGGCGTCAAAAACTCCCTGCTGACAGCGGGGCTCCGGGCCGAGGAGGAGAACCTGGACCTGTTTCTCTTCGGCCACACCCACACGCCCCTGGTGGACAAACGGGGGAAGACGCTCTTCATGAACCCCGGCAGCATCGGGGACTTCCGGCCCTCCTACGGGATTGTGACCATCGCGGAGGGGCGTCCGGACGGGCGCATCGTGCCCTTTCTGCGGCAATCGTAACCTGCCGCCCGCCATCAAAATCCGACAGGAGCGCCCCGAAACGGGGCGCTCCTGTCTCTTTATTGGGACATTATTGGGACATTGGACCGCCGGCGTCCTCCGGCCCGCCGGGGGCTCCCCGGCGGCCATAGTAGTCCTGGACCGCCGCCTGGACCGCCTCCTCCGCCAGGACGGAGCAGTGCATCTTCTGGGGCGGCAAGCCGTCCAGGGCCTCCGCCACGGCCTGGTTGGAGAGGGTCAGGGCCTCTTGAATGGTCCTCCCCTTAATCATCTCCGTCGCCATGGAGCTGGCGGCGATGGCGCTGCCGCAGCCGAAGGTGTTAAACTTCACGTCGGTAATGACCTCCGTCGCCGGGTCCACCTTAATATACATCCGCATAATGTCGCCGCATTTGGCGTTGCCCACCTCGCCGATGCCGTCGGCGTCAGGCAGTTTTCCCACGTTCCGGGGATTCTGGAAATGGTCCATCACTTTTTCACTGTAAAGCGGCATGGTGTTCCTCCTTTTCGCATTCTGGGCACTTGTCAGATCAGGTGGGGCCGTTCTCCGCGCTCCAGGGCATCCCACACCGGGGACATCTCCCGGAGGTATCCCACCACTTCCGGCACAACGCTCAGTATATAATCAATCTCTTTCTCCGTATTGTACTCGCTCAGACTCAGCCGCAGGGAGCCGTGGGCCACCTCGTGGGGCCGGCCCAGGGCCAGCAGCACGTGGCTGGGGTCCAGGGAGCCGGAGGTACAGGCGCTGCCGGAGGACGCGGCAATCCCCTTGGCATCCAGCAACAGCAGCAGGGACTCCCCCTCGATCCCCTCAAAGCACACGTTTACGTTTCCCGGCAGACGGTGCTCCGTGCCGCCGTTAAGGACCGTGTGGGGAATGGCGGTGAGGCCCGCAATCAGGCGGTCCCGGAGGGCCGTCAAACGGGCGGCGTTTCCCTTGAGATGGGCACAGGCCTCGTCAAAGGCCGCCGCGGCGCCGCAAATGGCCGGGAGATTCTCGGTGCCGCCCCGGCGTCCCCGCTCCTGAGCGCCTCCGTGAATCACATTGGTCAGGGCCACGCCCTGCCGGGCGTACAGCACCCCCACCCCCTTGGGGCCGTGGAACTTGTGGGCGGAGAGGGAGAGCAGGTCGATGTGCAGGGCCTCCACGTCTATGGGGAGGTGCCCCGCCGCCTGCACGGCGTCCGTGTGGAACAGCACGCCGGCCTCCCGGCACACCGCGCCGATCTCTCCCACGGGCTGGATGGTGCCGATCTCGTTGTTGGCAAACATCACACTGACCAGGCACGTGTCCGGCCGGATGGCCCGGCGCACCTGCTCCGCCGTCACCACGCCGTCCGGCGGGATGTCCAGGAGGGTTACTTCACAGCCCTCTCGTTCCAGGGCCTCCAGAGTGTGGAGCACCGCGTGGTGCTCGAATTTTGTGGAGACGATGTGCCGCTGATTTCTCCGCGCTCCCAGCGCCGCGGCGGAGCGCAGGGCCTGATTGTCCGCCTCGCTGCCGCCGGAGGTAAAGGTGATTTCCCTGGGGCTGGCGTTCAGGCACCGGGCAAAGATCTCCCGGGCCTCCGCTAGCTTCTCCGCCGCCCGCTGTCCGGGGCTGTGGAGGCTGGAGGGATTGCCGTAGACCTCCTGAAAGCAGGGCATCATGGCGGTCAGGGCCGTATCGCTCAGGGCCGTGGTGGCCGCGTTGTCTGCATAGATTTTCATATTTCACCTTATTCCTATCTGTTTACTATGATATAGAGATAACACAGGTGCGCCGATTTGTCAAGAGGTGTTTTTTTGTCGGAGGAGTCCTCGCGCGGATCTGAGAGCCTGTTTAAAATCTCCCCGCGCATGTCTTGGCGGCGTATTTTCCGCCCTGACTGCGTTAAAAATCCTTGCCATCCGTCAGGATGCCTG
>JAAWIL010000001.1 GCA_022796315.1 Oscillibacter sp.
AGTCCACCGTCAGGCCGTTTCACGGCCCCTGGGGCGCCTATGCGCCCCAGGGTTGAAAAGAAGCATTTGCTTCTTTTCAACTGCGGTGACTATAAAAACTTTATTTGAGGGAATGCTCTGCACTTTACAGGAACCTGTGCAAAGAGGCGGCGGGCAGCATGGGGCAGACGCCTGTCAGGATGCCTGCGCATGGCTGTTTGCCTTTCGCGTGTTCCAAATCGGGGTCAGGCGGCACAGGATCTTGGCCCCCAGCAGGCCGCAGATCACCCCGGAGGCTGCCGCGACACAAAGGTACAACGCCAGGGCGAAGCCGGACAGGCGGAATACAATGAGATTTGCGGTAAAGGCAGCTGCCATGGAGGCGGCGCCATTGGCGGCAGGCATGGAGGATTCCGGGGGCAGGGCTCTTTTCCGCGCGGTCCAGAGGATCAGGTCTATGACAATTCCTGGCGCAATATAGCCGATGGGGGAGAGGGCACCCATGCTTCCCACCATGCCAAAGGCAAGCGCAAGGACGCTCTGCACCGCGCCCATGACAGCGCCGCAGCCGGCATGGGGGATGAATGCGGCCGCAATCACCAGGAACATCAGGGAAAAGCCGGTTCCAATGCCCCCCGGAATGTGCAGCGCGTCCGTGATGAGATTGGCAGCCGGCGCAATCAGCCGCTTTGAAAACAGCCCCAAATCACAGCACAGGGCCAAAAAGATCATCTGCCTGAGCGAAAATTTTTTCATGATGAACGCCTCTTTTCTCGGATCGGTATCCGTGCTTTCAAACATCGGAAAACAGTCTTGGACAGCCGCGGCGCGCGATGGCGGCCGGGAATCCGGAGCGGTTTGTGTGAAATTCCACATATGACAGGCTGAAAAAAGCGGACGCTTTCGCTGAAAACGAAAACGCCCGCTTCGCCAAGGGAGTCCTTGACGTTTCGGAGTGTTCTCCTTTTCAAGTGAGAAGGTCCTGCGGTTTCCCGCAGAGCCCCGGAGGGGGAAGTTCCCCCTCGGCTGGACTGCCGTGGCAGATGCTTTAGGCCGGCCAGCTCGGAGATCCATATTTCACATTGTCAGGAATACTCGGTAATGCGGTTCCACAGAATCAAAAGCCGCTTCTCCCTGCGGAGGATTCCAGGACCTGGGGCAGCGGCGCCCTGGGGGCCTCCAGCTGCTGAATGTATGCGGTCAGAGACCGCTGCAGGGCGGCATATTTTCCGGAATCTCCGGCCTCAGCGGTCTCCCATGGAATGGGCGCGCCCTTTTGCAGCTGGTCCAGCATCTCTGTGACGCCGTCCATGGTATTGACGAACTGCGCGCCGGCGATGCGTCCGCCGTAAAGGAGAACACGACGGTAGCCGCCACAGCTGTGAGACGCTAAAACCTGATAATCCAGCCCCTTCAGATCCTGCTCAGTCTTTCCAAAGGCAACGACGGGTGTCTGACCGATATAGGTGAGAAATACCGCCATAGATCCGGTGAACTCTTTTTCCTGGCCCGCACAGTTCGCCCCGGCCACCATGCCGCCGCGGGCTGCGGGCTCCCAGAACAGGTTCAGCGCCGGCTTTCCGCTGAGACGGTCCGGAGATTCCGTGCAGTCCCCGCAGGCGTAGATGTCCGGCAGATTGGTACGCATGTGTGAATCCACCCGAATGCCGCCCAGCTCGCCCAGGGCAATGCCGGTTTTCCGGGCAAGCTCCACCTGGGGGCGCACGCCAATCCCCCAGAGAATCAGGTCGCAGGGGATGACCCGCCTGGAGGTGCGGACGGCCTGGACGCGGCCATTGCCTTCAACACCCATGACGGATTCGCCGCTATAGACCTCCAGACCGTTGCTGCGCAGGGCCTTAACCACTTCGCCGGCAGTCTCCTTGTCAAAGGACCGCATGCTGATCCAGTCCAGCGCCTCCACCACGGTGACCCGCTCATAGCCGCGTTCCTTGAGGGCAAGGCCGCCCTCCAGTCCAATCGCTCCGGAGCCCACAACCACCGCGTGCTTTCCCGGGTAAGCGACAATCGCTTCCACATCGTCAATGGTTTTCAGGACGAAGTTTCCGGGGAGAGTGGTTCCCTTCATCCGGTGCAGCCGGATGGGGAAGCTTCCCGTGGCCACAATCAGCTTTCCGTAGGAAAATTCTTCACCGCCGGCGGTGGACACGGTCTTGCGGTCCGGGTCGATGATGGTGACTTCGTCGTTCAGGCGGAGCTGAATGTTGTGGGTGATATAGTCCTCAAAGGTTTTTACCAGAATCTTCTCTTTAGACAGCTCTCCGGAGAGATAGTCTGGAAGTGCCGGGGCCGCATACTCCGGATGCACCTCTTTTCCAAGGATCATAATGGACATCTCAGGGCGCAGTCTGCGAGCCGTCAAGGCCGCGCTGTTGCCGGCGACTCCGTTTCCGATGATCAGCAGATCGACATTGTGCACCATTAGACGGTCCCCCTTGTCAGATTCCTGCGCTCCAGGGCTTTTAAGTGTTTTGAGAGCGCTGTCAGCTCTTCCGGTGTACACGGTTCGCCTAAACAGGCGGTCAGCAGCTGGGCCAGCCGCTGCTTGGGCTTGCTGGCGGAAAACCCGGTTTTGTTCCAGGCGACCCCGAGTGCCGCAAACACAGGATCGCCTCCGCCGTCGAAGGGGGAGGACGCGGGGGCCTCCGGGGAGACCGGGCAGCCGGCGGACAGGAACCGCACAGGGCGGCTCCGTCCGCTCTGCGGCAGATTCCTGGAGCGGATCGCCTCCTGCCAAAGCTCCACGCAGAGCGGGGTAAAGCGGCGGCTGTCCGCAAGGGGAATCGCCCCGTCCCCCTCCGCGATTACAGCGCAGATCCCTTTGTTCAGCAGGCGTTGGGCAATGTACTCGCCAGCAATGACAAAACAGCGGTCTTCTGTTACGGATTCCCGGCTTACGGTCAGCAGCGCCGCATCCTCAAAGCGGCGCACGGCCAGCAGGGAGGAGGCGTTTCCCACCGGATTCTCAAAGGTGATCTCACCCTGACAAATCCGCAGGCGCAGAGGCTGCGGACTGCTCCCGGTGATGAAGAGCATGTCGATTCCGGCACAGCGGAGCGCGGCGCCGAACCGGCCCTCCGCAGCGGCATGATGTACAGCTCCGCGGCGCAGGCAGCTCCAAACCATGGCCCCGGAGCCGGGGACGCCTGTTCCGGTCAGCGGGCCCGTGCTGAAGGCAACAGCTTCGGGGTCCAGCTCCCACAAAAAGCGCATCTCTTCAAAGTGCAGGCTCCAGCAGCCAAATTGTCCGGCAGAGACCTCCTTGACTGCGGCCGTCCGGTTGAGCAGGTCAATCAGCGCGTATCGCACGATTCTCTGCATTAGTTCACACCCCCTTCCGTCGGATTCAGCAGGTTTTGCGCATATTTGCTGCGGAGATCCAGGCTGGCCTGATGGACGTCCTCAAACCGCAGCGCCTGAGTGGGACAGACCTTGACGCAGACGGGGTCGCCGCCGCAGAGATCGCAGGTGACAAAGGCCTCCTGATCCCGGTCGTATGTCACTGCGCCCACTGGGCACATCACCCTGCATGCCGCGCAGGCAAAGCAGTCCTCCGTCCTGCGGCTGACCACACCGGTTCCGGGGTCCTTGTCAATGATCCCCCGCATACAGGCGGATACGCATACCGGTTCCGCGCAGTGCTGGCACACCACGGCGTACTGCGTGTCGATCCCGCCGGCGCGCCGGATGCGGATACGGGCGTCTGAGGGCATCACGGTTCCCTTTTTTGCGATGGAGCAAATCATCTGGCAGGCGCCACAGCCAGTACATTTTGCGCGGTCAATCGTTAGAATTTTCATGTCAACTCTCCATGGCAGACCTTGCGCGCCCCGTCATGGCCGGGCGCCGGGCGGCTTGAAGGTTCCGTCTGCGTAGCGGCTGCGCAGAATGGCAGAAATCTCCTCCACGGTTCCGCACAGGATGGCCTCTGCGGGACAGTTGCGGGCGCAGGCCGGCAGATCGCCCTCATCAATGCGGTTATAGCACATGGTGCATTTCTGCATCAGGCCGTTGGCGCCAAACTGCGGCACGCCAAAGGGACAGGCCCACAGACACTCGTGGCAGCCAATGCACGTTTTCTGGTTGCCCAAAACGATTCCGTCGCTCCGCTTGCGGAGGGCGCCGGTGGGACAGGCCTTGACGCAGGGGGCGTCGCCGCAGTGCTGGCAGGGGATGGGGAGGAAGCTAAGATGCGCATCCTCGCCGCTGCCGCACTCCACCTCGGCCACCATGGTGAAGCGCGGGCCGGCGGGCAGGCTGTTCTCCAGCTTGCAGACCGTCTCACAGGCACGGCATCCCATACACCGCTTGGTGTCCACGTAAAGAATCATCTGCTTTTCCATCTTGTGTCCCTCCTCACATCTTTTGAACTTCTACCAGGGTGTTGAAGTAGGAACCGGTATTGCCGTCCAGCAGCGGATGATATTCCTGCATGATGCCGTGCTCCTGCAGGATATCCCGGGGACCGGCGGGATACACGCCCGTCAGCTTGTTGACGCTGCCGCCCAGCTTTACCCACATGCCGCTGCTCATCTCGATGACGCCGCTTTTGACGCGCACACCAACCCGCGCAATGATGTTTTTCAGCTCTCCCCGGTCGTTGAAGATCCGCACCAGGTCGCCGTCCTGGATTCCGCGGGCGGCGGCGTCCTCCCGGCTCATAAAGATCCGCGCGGGGCCTTCGATTTCCTGAATCCAGGGGAGGTTGTAGTACTGTGAGTGGGTCCGGAAGGCGGGGTGCTGGGAGATGACGTTCAGCGGATATTTTTTCGCCAGCTCCGGTGTGGCATAGACGCTTTCCGCCGGTTCCTGGAATTCGGGCACGGGGTTGAACTCCCCCGGGAAGGTCTTCCCGCGGGTCTCCATCATGGAGGAGTACAGCTCCACCTTGCCGGAGGGCGTGTCAAAACCGTTTTGATACGGAATCTTCGGGCACCACTTCTCGGGATTGCGGACCGGCCCATGGGGGGAGACCGCCGCGTCCACGTCGCATTCCTCCCCGATCAGCATGCGGATGTAGTCCAGTCCGGTCCGCTCGCGGGGAAAGTACTTCTCGTACCCCAGGCGGCGGCCCAGTTCCTCAAAGATCTCAATATCAGGCACGCACTCATAGGGCGGCTGACAGACCGGGACAAGGATCTGATTGTAGGGGTGCCAGTAAGAGGGGTGCAGACCGTACTGTTCCAGGTAGTGACAGGCGGGAAGCACCAGATCGGCGTAATCGGTGTCATCCGTCATGAACTGTTCGACCGTCACAAACATGTCCAGCATGTTGACGGCCTCAATCGTGTAATCCACATGGGGCTGCTGAGAGATCAGTCCGCCCCGGAACGAAAGGATGCCCTTGATCGGCGGCTCCTTGGCCTCGTGAATGGCTGCGGCGATGGCGGCGATGTTGATCAGCCGGGTCTTTCGGATCTCGGCCCCCTCGGGTTCCGTGACATTGGCCCAGTGGGCAAAACCGGTCAAGTTGGGGAATCCCATGCCGGAGATGAAGTTATAGTTGCCGCTCTCCTTGCCAAAGCTGCCGCACACGGCCGCCAGACAGGCCAGCGCGCGCTGAGCCTGGTGGCCGTTGCTGTAGCGCTGCTGGCCATAGCCGGTTTCAAAATGCGATTTGGTCGTGGCCAGCAGCTCTGCGGCCTGGATGATCTGCGCTTTGGGGATGGTTGTCACCTCCTCCGTGCGCTCCGGCGTCCATTCCTCTGCCAGCGCTGCAAGCTCCGCAAAGCCCACCGTGTGCTCCGCAAGGAACGCCTTGTCCTGTAGGCCCTGCTTGATGATCCAGTGGATCATCCCCAGCGCCATTGCCCCATCCGTACCCGGCCGGGGCCGCAGGTGCAGGTCTGCCTTGGCGGCGACCCCTGTTGTGTAGGGATCCACCACGATCAGTCTGGCGCCGCGCTCCTTGGCCCGGTATAGGAAAGGAAAGATATGCGGGTTTGTGGCAGAGCAGTTTCTGCCCACCAGGAATACGGTCTCGCAGTGCTCGGACCAGATGGCCGGGTCCATGGTGTACTGGCTGCCGACGCTGCAATAGGAACCGGCCGCGCCGGACAGCAGACAGAAGCTGCCTGCCAGTTTGCTGGCGCCCATCAGGTTCCACAGACGTGCGCTGACCGCCTTTGCCATGTGCTCCCGGTTGCCGGAGTAGCAGTATTCCACCAGTGCCTCGCTGCCATATTGTTTCTGGATGCCGGTGATCTTTTCCACCATCCAGTCCATAGCCTCGTCCCAGGTAATCCGCTTGAACTTGCCCTCACCCCGCTTTCCAACCCGCAGCATGGGGTATTTCACACGGTCGGGGCTGTTGATCTTTTCCACGTTGGCAAAGCCCTTGAGGCACAGATGTCCGCGGGTAATCGGGTGTTCCGGATTGCCCTCAATTTTGATGACCTTTTCGTCCTTTACGTAGACCAGCTCGCCGCAGGTGTCGTAGCAGTTGTGCGGACAGCAGGTTTTTACCACACGGTCCGCAATCACCTTTTTGCCGCCCAGCCACACGGGCACGTTGGCTCCGGCGGCGTACCGGTCCAGATCCTCGCATTTTCGCCAAGGAATGGGATGATAGCTCTCCATATTGATTCCCCTTTGTTTTATTCGTACTGCTCTCCGTCTTATTTGTAGTGGATTGCGCGCCCCTCCACGGCCAGGGCGGCTTCCTTCATCGCCTCCGCAACAGTGGGGTGCGCGTGGATGGTTTGAATGATATCCTCCACGCCGGCTTTCATCTTCATAGCCATGGCGCCCTCCGCGATGAGATCCGTGGCACGGGCACCCAGGATGTGGACGCCCAGGATCTGGCTGGTCCTGGCATCCGCAAGGATTTTGACCCAACCGCCGGTCTGGCCCATGATTACAGATTTTCCATTGGCCTCCAGGGGGAACTTTCCGACTTTGTAGTCCAGCTTCTGCGCGTTTGCTTCTTCCTCGTTGAGTCCGACACAGGCAAATTCCGGTGTCATATATACACAGGAGGGACATACCCGCTCGTCATATTTTGCCTCTTCCCCGAGGGCATTCTCTGCGGCGATCTCACCCATGGCAGACGCCGTGTGTGCCAGCATGGTCTTTCCGGTGCAGTCTCCGATGGCATAGATTCCGGGAATGTTGGTTTCAAGCCGGCTGTTTGTCACAATGTGGCCGCGCTCGGTTTCCACTCCGGCGGCCTCCAGGTGCAGGGAGGCGATATTGCTCCGGCGTCCCACGGCCACCAGCACCTTCTCCGCCTCAAAGGCCGTCTCCTTGCCGGTCTTCAGTCTGGTCCGCACACGGGCGCCGGTCTCGCAGGCTTCCAAGCCGGTCACCTGGGTCTCCAGAGAGAAGCGGATTCCCTGTTTTTCCATCATGCCCTGTGCCGCCCGCGTCAGTTCATCATCCATCATGGGCAGGATGCGGGGCATCATCTCCACAATGGTGACTTGGGTTCCAAAAGCGGCATAGGTGCATGCCAGTTCGATGCCGATCACACCGCCGCCGATGATAACCATGGATTTGGGCAGCGCGTCCAAGGTCAGCGCGCCAGTGGAATCCACGCAGTTTGGAGTTTCCGCGAGTCCGGGAATCGGCGGCATGACCGGAATGGAGCCTGACGCCAGAATAAACCGGTCCGCCTGGACCTCCAGCGTCTCTCCGCCGGCTTTGACAACGGAAAGCGTGTGGGCGTCCCGGAAGGAGGCGCGGCCCTCCAAAACCTCTACGCCGTGAGCGGCCAGCAGCCCCTCCACGCCGGAGATCAGCCGGGCGGAAACTGCGGCGCGGTGGGCCTGCACGGCTGCCCAGTTGATGGAGAGATCACGGGCGCGGATTCCCACGGTTTCGCCATGCTTTGCGGCGGTATAGACCTCCGCGCTGTGGAGCAGCGCCTTGGTGGGAATACATCCGACGTTGAGACAGGTCCCTCCCAGCGTTTTCATCTCGATCAGCAGGACGCTGGCGCCCAGTTGTGCGGCCCGGATCGCCGCGACATATCCGCCGGGGCCGCCGCCGACGACAACGACCCTTGTGGCTTTGGGAACTGCCGGAGCGTGGCTGGTTCCGTCAGATTCAACGCAGGCGAGAAGATCGTCCTTTTTCACAGACGCGCCCGCTTGCGCGGCGATCTGGATCAAGGTTCCGCTTACGGGGCTTGCAACATCCGTATTCATTTTCCCGGCGGCTACAGACACCAAGGGCTCCCCCTGCTTTACCAGATCCCCCTCCGCCTTATGCCACATTTTCACGCTTGCGGGGCCGCCGGTTTTTGGCAGCTTGACGGGTACCACCTCGCCGGCCGGGATGAGAGGGCCCTGTTCCGGCGGCGGTGCGTTTCCCTCCGCTGCTGTTTCGAGGGCGCAGACGGGGGCTCCGCCCGGGACGGTCTCTCCGTTCTGCATGAAAATTTCCAAAACCTGTCCGCTGAATGGGCTGGCGACTTCCCGCGTTATCTGCATGGGTCCCACAAGAACCCTGCACAGCAGGTCTCCCTTCTGTACGCGGTCGCCGGCCTTTACCTGCCACTGCTTCAGGGTGCAGGCTGACTTCATCACTGAAATGGTCTGTTTCATAACAACCCCCCCATGAGAAAAGCCATGCCGATCCGGTTTGACATCGGCATGGCTTTTTGTTAGATATTAGTCAAAATCATGCTCGAATTCATCCAGCGCGGCATTTAACACTGCGGCGCTGTAAGCGACGCTGGGACCGCCGCCAAAGGCAATGGCCACCTCGGCAGCCGCCATGATTTCCTGCCGTGTGGCGCCGGCGGCATAGGCGCCGCTGGTATGTACACAGATGCAGTACTGGCAGCGGTTGTAGATCCCGATTGCCACGCCGATCAGCTCCTTGGTTTTGGAGGAGAGGATGTCGCCGCCCGCGCTGCCGTCCAGATCCATGAACTTCTGCATAAAGGCAGAATCCATGCCGGAGAGTGCGCCCACACCGTTTGTAAAATCATTCAAAATTTCTCTCGCATTGATTGCCATTTGACTACCTCCAGTAATGTAAAATGAATCGTATTTCTTCGCTTGACTGTGGAAAGAACTATATCACTTAGCATACTAATTGTCAATCGTTTCTGGAAGGTCCTTCCTCGATGGATCGTACAAGCTTTTTTGGATTTTTCGTGCATATTGCTGTAAAGCGGAGGGGGATATTTTAAATATTGAGAAGCGAATACAGAGATCAAGTGAGTTTTTCCATATTGCGGTACAGGCGCCATCTTTTACCGCGATAATGCTTTATCGGATTCTCCTATATCTGGATTTCTGTTATTTAATTGTCAATAATTTGTATTACCTGACTTGAACAATATCCAGTATAATTAAATTAAAATCTCATGCAGAACTTATGCAGTTCAACGGCCAAATCCGACATGGGGGTGATGCGCACAATGGGCAAGCCAAAATTTGTAACTGCCGCTGAAGCGGTTTCACACATCAAGCGTGGAGATACCGTTGCAATCTCCGGCTTTATTGGTATGGGGCACGCGGAAGAGATTACATATGAGCTGGAACGGCGCTTTTTGGAAACGAAGGCGCCCGGTGATCTGACAGTCGTGTGGGGCTCCAGCCAAAGCAATACCAAGGACCGGATTGGCTGCGACCGATTCTCCTATCCCGGTTTTGTCAAACGGGCAATCGTGGGTCACATTGGAATGCAGTATCACTTGTCCGAAATGGCGGCCAATAATGAATTTGAGGCGTATAACATCCCTATGGGCGTTCTGATTCATATGCTGCGCGCCCGGGGCGGAAACAAGCCCTGTATCACTACGCCGGTTGGCCTTGGGACGTTTGCGGACCCGCGTGAGGGCGGCGGAAAGCTGAATCAGCGAACCGTTGAAAACGGACCGGATTACGTTTCTGTTGTGGAGATGGACGGCAAAGAGTATTTGCAGTACAGGACCTTTGACGTCAACGTCGCAATCATCCGCGGCACTACGGCTGATACACATGGCAATATCACTATGGAGCATGAGGGAATTCTGCTGGAGACGCTGGAGTATGCCGCAGCGGCCCGGGCCTCCGGCGGCATTGTGATCTGCCAGGTGGAGCGGACCTGCCAGACGAATACGATGAATCCTCAGGATGTCCGGGTTCCCGGAATATTGGTGGACTATGTGGTGCAGACCTCCGATGTGGAGAAGTTCCACAAACAGACCTATAACATCTCCTACAACGGCGCTTTGAGCGGAGAGATTAAGATTCCCGTGGATTCCGTACCGCCGCTGGAGATGAGCGTCCGCAAAATTATGGCCCGCCGGGCAGCTATGGAGCTGGTTCCTGGCTCTGTGGTTGATTTGGGCATGGGGGTTCCCGACGGGGTCAGTAATGTCGCCGTTGAGGAAGGTCTGGACAGCGAGCTCATGATGCTGGTGGAATGCGGTGTTATCGGAGGTTCGCCCTGTTCTGGGTTTGACTTTGGCTGCGCTTACAATCCGGAGGCGATGATTCCCCAGCCCGCTCAGTTTGATCTGTTGGATGGCGGCATTGTGGATCTGGCGGTCCTGAGTATGGCAGAGCTCGATCAGTATGGCAATGTCAACGTATCGAAATTCGGCCCCCGCATTTACGGCGCTGGCGGGTTTATCAACATAGCCCAGAACTGCAAGACGTTGGTTTTTGTGGGAACAATGACGACGGGCGGCTTGAAAGCGGAGATTCGTGACGGCGGTATTCAGATTACACAGGAGGGCCGCAGTAAAAAGATGGTTCCTCTGGTGGGACATAAGACCTTCTCTGGACAGCAGGCGCAAAAAATGGGGCAGAAGGTTCTCTATGTGACCGAGCGGGCAGTGTTTGAAATGCGTGAAGAGGGTCTGACGCTGATTGAAATTGCTCCAGGCGTTGACCTGGACCGGGATATTCTGAAGCAGGTGGACTTTACACTCAACATTGCGGAGGACCTGCGTCTGATGGATCAACGCATTTTCCGGACGGAACCCATGGGGATCTATGATGAGATTATGGCAAAAGGTGAATAACGTTTCGCCGTTGTGATTCAAAATTACAGAAATAGGAGGGCTTAAAAATGTCTGCGATTGTTGAGGCAAAAGACTACATCTGCACCGAGGAGCTGGCAGAACTGCGGCTGAGAATACGCAAGTTTGCGGAGGACGTACTGGCCCCGAAAGCCAGGGAGATTGATGAACATGGATTTGACAGAGAGCACTATCAAAAGGTCATGGACGCAAAACTGGCGGCCATTGCGGTCAGCAAGGCCGATGGGGGAGAGGGCGCCGGTACGGTTGGCCGCTGCGTAGTTCTGGAGGAGATGAGCAGAGTTTGTCCCTCTACTGCGCTTACGTTCCTGGTTGGCGGTATGGGAATGTATTCCTCCATTGCGACCGAAGAGCAGAAACGGAAATATTATTATCCCTGGATTGGGGGCAAGATTTTGCCGGCGTTCTGCCTGACTGAGCCCGGTTCCGGTTCGGATGTCGCCGCCAATGCTGCGACTGCGGTTCGCGATGGAGACGAATATGTGATCAACGGCGTTAAGACCCTGACTACAAACGGCGCCAGTGCCGATATTCTGAACGTCTGGGCCGTCACCAATCCTGAGGTTCCTGCGTCCAGGGGGATGTCTGCCTTTGTGGTAGAGAAGGGGACTCCCGGTGTAACCGCAAAGGTCCAAAAAACCATGACTCTGCGCGGTGCGGAAGTGGCGGAAATCAAGTTTGAAAATTGCCGGATTCCCGCAGAGAATCTGCTTGGCGAAGAGGGCAAGGGGTTCAAATATGCTATGAGCGGTATTGCCGGCGGCCGGATCAACGCGGCGGCTTGTTCCATCGGAATTGCGCAGCATGCGCTGGAACTGGCGGTAGCCTACGCGAAGAGCCGGGTCCAGTTCAAGCAGCCCATCGGCAGCAACCAGGGACTCGGCTTTGAGCTGGCTGACATGAAGTGCAAGCTGGAGTCCGCCAGAGCCTTGGTATTCAAGGCCGCCGCCATGATTGATGCCGGCCTGCCCGAGGCGGGCGAGTTCGCGGCGCTGGCAAAGATTGAGGCAACGGAGGCCGCGCAGTTCTGCGCGGATCGCTGCCTCCAGATTCATGGAGGCTTTGGCTGCACCACCGACTGTGACGCGGAGCGCGTTTACAGAGACGCACACGCCGGCAGAATTTATGACGGCACCACCGACATTTTGAAGATGATTGTCTCTCGTTCTCTCCTGAAATAAGCAACTCAGAGAATGCGCGTCAGAAAACAGCGAATCGGGAACAGTCTCTTTGTGATGGAAACATCTTTGTTATGTTTCCGGCCTGCAAAACTTCCGGCGCTTATTCGCGCATACGCATATTGAGGGAAGCCGTATGTTCTCAAATATGCAGAAAAATAGGAGGATTTTCAATGAAAAGGCTTTTGACTCTGATCCTGGTGCTTTTGATGGTCATGAGTATGCTGAGCGGCTGCGGCGGTTCGACGTCTCCCGGCAGCGGCGGCAGTGATGATGGGAGCGCCGCTCCCGCAAATGCGGTTGTCATTAAGTTTGCCCATGCCGGCGCGATTATGGAGGGCGATCCCCAGCACGAGGGCGCCCTGTACTTTGAGAAGATCCTGGAAGAGCGGTCCAACGGCTATTATGACGTTCAAGTTTTTGGCAGCACGCAGCTGGGAGACACGGTGACCAAACTGGAGGGCATTCAGTCCGGGATCATTGAGATGGGGGATATTGAGTCCGGCCCCACGGTCAGCTTTGTTCCTGCGGAGGCGCTGTGGGACATGCCCTACATGTTCGTGAGCTGGGACCACGCCCATGACATGATTGACGGTGAGCTGGGCGACATGGTGGCGGAAAAGTGGCTGGACATCGGTATTGAGGTTCTGGGCTACAATGACGGCGGTTTCCGGCATTTCTCAAACTCCAAGCGTCCCATCTGTACGCCTGCGGATCTGAACGGCGTGAAGATCCGCACCATGGAATCTGAGGTGATGGTGGCGGCGCTGAACGCACTGGGCTGTTCGGCTATGCCTCTGGCCTTTGGCGAGGTTTACTCCGCCCTGCAGCAGGGCGCCATTGACGGTGTTGAAACCCCGTATAACCTGATCTTCTCCCAGGCCTACTATGAAGTGGAGAAGTACATCTCTCCCACTGGGCATTTCTTCTTCCTGCGCCATTATCTGGCGAATTCCGACTGGCTTGCTTCCCAGCCTGAAGACATGCAGGCCCTGATCAGGGAGTGCGCTGCCGAGGCCTGCGCAAAGCAGCGCGAACTGAACTATGCGGCCCAGCAGCAGTATAAGACCGATCTCGTTGATAAGTATGGTATGGAGCTGAACGAGGTGGATATCGCGCCCTTTATTCAGATTGCACAGGAGGAGTTTTGGCCTACACAGTATGAGCGGATCGGCAAGATTCTTGGAGATGGCACGGCAGAGTCCGGCAAGGCGGTTATGGATATGATTGCCGAGTCTGCAAAGGAGTACACGTACGATTTAGCCTGAGTGTTTGAAAACAGGGCTAAGCGGCAGAGAACTCTGTCGCTTAGCCCTGTTCGGGAAGGAGCGTTGTTTTTGAAAGCTATTGAAAAAACCGTTCGGGTATTTCTGGCGATTCTGATGATTGCCATGACCGTGCTGACCTTCTATCAGATCATTATGAGGTTTATCTTCGACAATCCCTCCTCATGGAGCGAGGAGGCCGTCAGGTTTCTGTTTGTCTGGGCGAGTTTTGTTGCGGCAGGCATCGGAATTAAGGAGCATATACATATCGGTATTGATGTGGTGGTGGGGTTGTTTCCACGGAAGCTGCAAGTGGCCGCCGGTATGCTGGTTGATCTGGCGGTTGCCGGCTTTGGAGGGTGGCTCTCCTATGTTGGTTCGCTCCTGACGTATAATTCGCGAAATCAGTTTACCCCGGCGCTGCAGCTGTCCAGAAGCTGGCTGTATGTTCCTGTGGTGCTGTTTGGCGTGATGGTGGTGATCTTCAGCGTCATGGAGTGCGTGAAGAAGGCGAAGGTGCTGCGGAAGGGGGAGAACTGCTGATGGTTGCTGCGCTGTTGATCGTACTGCTCATTTGCTTTGTATTGAACGTACCGATTGCTTTTTCTATGGTACTGGCCTCGATTGCGGCCATTTTTGCCAGCGGCGGCATGCTTCCGGCCACGATCATTCCTCAATATATGGTAGCCGGGGCGAACTCCTTCGTTCTGCTGGCAATCCCCTTTTTCATGATGGCCGGAGCGCTGATGGAGGGCGGCGGCGTTTCCAAGCGGATCGTTCGCTTTGCGGAGACCTTGGTGGGGCATCAGCACGGCGGACTGAGCGCGGTTTCAATTGTGTCCTGTGCGATTTTTGCCGCAATTTCCGGCTCTACACCCGCTACCGCCGCAGCGGTCGGCGGGCTGACAATTCCGGAGATGGAGCAGAGGGGCTATGACAAGCCCTATGCCTCTGCAACGGTAGCGTCTGCCGCCTGTCTGGGTGTGATTATTCCGCCCAGCACCACAATGGTCATCTATGGCGTTACGGCAAATGTCTCCATTGGAAAGCTGTTAATCGGCGGTTTTGCCCCTGGCGTTTTCCTGATGATTCTGCTGTTGATTGTCAACTATTGCTATGCGAAAAAGCTGGGATATCCAACCGGAAAACGGTGCTCGGCGCGCGAGGTTTGGATTGCGTTTAAGGATGCGTTTTTTGCGCTGCTGATGCCCGTGATCATTTTGGGCGGAATTATGACGGGGGTGTTTACCCCTACGGAGTCCGCCTGCGTGGCAGTGGTCTATGGATTCTTTGTGGGATTCTTTATTTATAGAGAATTGAAACTCTCCGATATCGTCCCCATGATGTACAAGGCGGCGCTGAACTCCGCCATGATCATCCTTCTGATTGCCGTGGCAAATGGATTCGGATACATTCTGACGGTTAACCAGGTTTCCGCTGTGGTCAGCAATTTTCTCCTTGGTTTGACGGATAATGCGATCATCATGTTTTTCCTGATCATTGTGCTGTACCTGATCCTGGGAACCTTTATGGACACCACGGCAATCATTATGCTGGCCGTTCCGATGCTGGCGCCGGTTGTGCAGAGCTTGGGCGTGGACCCCATCCACTTTGGTGTGGTAACGGTGTGCGCGCTGGCCACCGGCATGGCCACTCCCCCGGTGGGGATCTCCCTGTTTGCGACCTGCAGTGTTGCCAAAATTTCTATGGGATCGCTTTGCACGAGGATTCTGCCCTTCCTGTTTACGCTGATTGCCGGACTGTTTATTTTGGCCGTCTGTGAACCTCTGGTTACGTTGGTTCCCAATCTGTTGATTGGCTGAGCAGCTGTTTCTCTGGGCGGCATCTTTCAGGAGATGGTACGTTCCGTTTGAGCCTTCCGGGCAATCCTAACCACCACATGGCCGGTGGTTAGGATTGCCCCAAAAGACTGCCGCGAGTGAGTGGGACGCGGCAGTCTTTTTTGGGCATCTGAGAGGCGGACCTGACTCAACTTTGATTGGAAAATTTAAATCGAGCTTTGGCCTTGAATTTTTTCGGGAAAAGTATATAATAAAGAAAAAGGAGCTGCACATTCTTGCGGGAGCTGCGCTGAAAAACACTGCGCGAGGTGAGATATGACATTTCAACAGTTAAAATATGTTCTTGCCGTTGCAAATTGCGGGTCCATTAACCGCGCGGCAGAAAAAATGTTTGTTTCACAGTCCGGCGTTAGCTCTGCGCTGTCTGATCTGGAAAAGGAATTCAATACGACGCTGTTCATCCGTGGCAGCGGCAGTACGGGAACCGTTTTGACGAAGGACGGCCAGCATTTCTTAAAGTACGCAAAGTCTATCCTGGACAGGCAGGAGGCCTTAGAGAATTTTTATTCCAGCCAAAAAAACCCCGTGAAAACATTTTCGATTTCCTCTCAGCATTATCAATGTGTCTGCGCCGCATATATCAAGTTTGTCAATCAGATGAGCGGAAGTGAATACCACTTTACGTATAAAGAGTGCGGAATGGACGATGTGATTGACGATGTACATGCCCTCCGCGCGGATCTTGGCATCATCATTACCTCGAATCTTACGGAAGACATGACAAATTACTACCTGAACCGGCGAAACCTGTCCTTTGAGGCGGTTACCACCATACAGCCCTGCGTGTTTCTCTCCAAAAGTCATCCTCTGGCCAGTGAGAAAAGTCTGCGAGTCGATGATATTTTGAAATATCCATATGTCACATTTTCCAACAATCAGGACACCCCGATTGATTTCTCTGAAGGGATTAACAAGTTGTCGTTGCAGCGCAATCGACAGTCAATTATCACCAACGATCGTGCCGCCATGGTGAATCTTTTGTGCAACAGCAACTGCGTCTCAACCGGCAGCGGCTTCCTCCTGGAAAACATATCGGACAGGCGGCTTATCTCCATTCCCTTGGAGGACAGTATGGAACGGATGGTACTGGGTTGGGTTAAGCCAAAGAGCAGTTATTTGAGCGAGGATGGGAAGCTGTTTCTTGAAATTCTCCATTCCGTGGTCGATGAGGCGAAAACATATACAAGGCGAATTTGGGATAAGCAATGGTGAGGGTCCCGCCGCTCTGTCCGCTTCAAATGATGCTTTTTGCGTTTGCGGGAAATAGGCTTGGGCACCGGAAAACATACGGCAGAGGGGCTGTGAGCGCCCTTGCCGTATGTTTTTTCTTGGCTTGCGGTATTTAAAAGAGGGGAGTCATGTATAGAGCAACAGATCTTGCAGGTCCTTCTCGGTCATTCCGTTGATGAAAAAGGGGACGTGGAAGGCGCGCAGCGCGTCCTCCATATCTGATCTGAGCGCCAGACCGACCAGCCGCTGCTCCAATTCGTGAATATCTCCGTTTCCAAAAAAATCTCCAAAAAAACGGATTTCCGCGATATGGCCATCCTGCACATTCAGGTGTACTTCTATGCTGCCCCATGGAAACCGCTGCTCGCTGCGCATTTCATAATCTGCATAGTATCCGTAGTTCCATTTCCAGGTTGCATATTTGGCCTTTTGCAGTTCAGAAATGGCCCGCATGTCCTGTTCTGAGAGGCGATACCGCTGCACTGTCTTCCCGGAGGAGGAGAAGATCTCGTGTGCAAGCGCTTCCTTAAATGCCTCCATGGAGATTGGCACATTGGTATGGTCTTGTATCGTTGTTACGCGGCTGGCTACGGAAGAAATCCCCCTGGATTGAAATTTAGCGGTTCGGGGCCTCAATGCCGCCGACAATACATCCAGATTTGAATGCAGCAGGATGCAGCCATGATAGAGCAGCCGTCCGTCATTTGAGAATTGCGCACATCCAGAGAACTTTTTTCCATCAATTAAAAGATCG
This sequence comes from Oscillibacter sp., assembly GCA_022796315.1. Lineage (GTDB taxonomy): Bacteria > Bacillota > Clostridia > Oscillospirales > Oscillospiraceae > Oscillibacter. The sequence continues at coordinate 17,271 of JAAWIL010000001.1, forward strand.
TTGCGTCCATTAAACTCCGCCTGGATGCCCCATTTCTTCAAAACCTGAATGACAGGTTGGGCAAAATGGAGAAAATTAAGGGAATCCATGCCCGTTTGACTGCTCAGCAGTGTGTAATTCAAATTCCCGATATCGTGGTATACAGCGCCTCCGCCCGAAAGACGGCGGGCAACCTTGATCTGTGCCTCATCTACATAGGATTGATTGATTTCCTCGGCTGTATTCTGAAATCTTCCCACAATAATAGAATTTGTGTTTTGCCATAACATCAGAAGTTCCTGCTGTTTGTCCAGCGTTTGAAAGAGATGTTCCTCAAGCGCCAGATTGAAATAGGGGTCCAAAGAGGGGGATTCTAAGAAAAGCATACCATGTCCTCGCTCATATAGATCTGCGGATCGTTACGCTCTCCGCAGTGCCATTTTTCTGTTGAGACGGTTCGGAATATGCCTGGCTGGCATCAGCTCTCGCAGTCAGAAATTCTCTCGACATTGTGGATAATCTGCGCCATTACACGTTTGAAAACATCCAAGTCCTCAGGGGAAATGTCTTTCGTTCCGTCCTTGTTGAACGCTTCAACAATCGGAAAAAGCGCATCGAGCGCGGCTTTTCCCTTTTCTGTCAGAGCGATCAATTTGGAACGAAAATTCTCGGGGTCGCCCGTTCTCGTGACCAACCCATGATTCTCCAGGCGTTCGATTAAATGCACGACAGAAGGCTCACTGATTACCATCGTGTGGGCCAGATTCTTTTGTGATATTTTATGATGCTGGTCAATAAAATAGAGAGCTGTCCACTGTGTTCTGGTCAAATCCTGCTTTTTGAACTGGTTATTCATCGCCTCACCAACAGCCTTTGCGCCGTTGTTGGTAAGAAAGGCGATACAGTCATGTACATCAAACATCTCGCTTCCCCGCTTCTCATCAAAATCCTGCGCGTTTCTTGCGCTCACCCAATGGATGCACGCTGCCTTCCCGTCCTGAAGGCAGCGGTTCACCACATCATTGAAATCCATTATACAGGGAATCAAGTTGAAAAAAGCGCAAAATGCACTTTTCAATCAGCCGGCCGCCGGTCCGCTGGCGTGTGAAGCGCGCTTGATTCCCCGTGAGGTACAAGTCAGGGCCGTGTACGTGGCCTCCAGCGGCGATTGACCGACGCTGGGCGTTCCAAAATATCATAGGATATTTTGGAACTTACTTGACTATAGTATAAGCTGCTTTTTGCCATTGGTCAAGAATGATATCCAATGGAACAACCTCAAATGGACAAGGGATTGGGATGAAAGAAGAAATGATGGGTGGACAGAAGGAAACCGGGACCATTTTTGAGAAGAGGGCGGGCTGCCGCCTGCCTTTTATACAGACGGCAGCCCGCGGAACATCAAGAAAGCGAGATGCCTTTGCGAACCCGGATTTGAACCGCTATCGGTGCCCTAATCGATTATTGATGCTGGGCATCAATAATTGATTGGATGAACTCCGCGCCGATTTGATCAGAGAACTTGTCATACACGGGCTGCGCTGCGTCACGGAATGCCTGCCGCTCCTCCACGCTCAGCTCGATAATCGTGGTCTTGCCGGCGTCCAGAATCATCTGTTTGCACTCCTCGTTCTGCTTTTGCACCAGCTCCCACTCATCCAGCACGATTTCCTCGCACACCTTGTCCAGCGCCTCCTGGTATTCGGCGGGCAGTGCCTCATATGCGCTCTTGGAGACCAGCAGCGGAATCACGTCGAAGATGTGGGCGGTTTCGATTACATAGCCCTGTACCTCATGCATGCCCTGGGTGTAAATATTGAGGTAGGGATTTTCCTGGCCGTCAATCGCGCCCTGCTGCAGGGCGGTGAACACCTCGGAAAAGGCCATAGGCACAGCGTTTGCGCCGATCGTGTTGAAGTGTGCCATGTGGAGCTCACTCTCCATGGTCCGGATCTTCAGACCCTTCATATCGGCGGGCGTGCGGACGGGGGTCTTGGTAGTGGTCAGATGACGGCTGCCCTGATACCAGGAGCCCTTCCACAGGAAGCCGGCTTCGGCCAGCTCATCGCGGATCGGATCAATGACGTCGGTGTTGAGCACTGCTGCCGCGCCCTCAAAATCGGTGACATCCTCGATTAAGTAGGGGAGCTCCAGCGCGGAGACAGAGGTGGAGTAGCCGCCCAGCATTCCCACGTTGGGAATCGTCGCTTCAATGGTGCCGAACTGCATGCCCTCCAGGGCCTCGCGGTTGCCGCCAAGCTGGGAGTTGGGGTAAACCTCGATCACAAGATTTCCATCGGTGGCCTCCAGAACGCGCTCTGCCAGCAGCAGGGCTGCGTCGTTTACAGCGGTGGTATCTGCGCAGGTGTGGGCCAGGCGCCAAACAATCTTCTCGCCGCTTTCGGTGTTCTCTACCTGAGTGTTCCCACCGTCATCCGCGGGGGGAGTATCCGTAGTGCCGCCGCAGCCCATCAGAGACGCTGTCATGATACATGTCATGATCATGCATGCAAACATTTTCCATCTTTTCACAGTCGCATCCTCCTTAAATTGTGTTTCAATTCGTATTTGTTGCGCGTCTGTGCACCTGCTCTCTCAATATTCCCGGATAGAAACGTTTTTGTACTTGCAGTGTGGTTACTTTTTCGGGTCCTCAACAATCTCCGTAATTCCGGCAATATCTGCCGCCATTTCCGCATATTTTTCATAGGGCGTCGTAGCGCGGATGACCAGCTTTGCCCCATCCGGGGAGCCGCCGCCGTGGATAAATGCCAGCAGTCCGCCGGCGCGGGCGTACCACTCGCTCAGCCGTGCCGCGCGGGCTCGAGTCTCGGCGCTCACATTGGGATTTGCCGAAATTGCCTTCATCACCTTGGGGCCAATTACGGGGTCCATGCAGTCGGTGTAGTTGGGGAAGCATCCGGTCTCTGCGATGCCGCCGCCGATGTCCTGAAGGATTCGGCGCAGCTCTGCATAATTCTTACCGGCGTAGCACTTGTTCACACACGCGATCTTGGGGTCGGCAAACCAGACTCCGGACGCGTGCTGATATCCTGCCAGCATCGCGCCCAGTCCCAGACCATAGGTGGTTTCGCTGATCAGCGTCATATCCATCAGCTTATCCTTAAACACCTTGGTGGAAAGACCGTTGCTGCGGGCCATCAGCATGGCCGCACCGGTCATGATGTCCCCCTGTCCGGCCACGCAGCTGCCGATGCAGGCCCGGTAGTTGCCCACAAACCGGTTGATCGCCTCGCCGGAGTACGCATATTCCCCGCAGAGGAACACCCGCTCATTGGGGATAAAGCAGTCCTCAAAGATCAAGTAGGAGGACTGGTCGGCGTACTTCATATCGTCCCAGCCCTGGCGGCCCTCGCTGGCGTCCGTCTGCACAATGGTCAGCCCCTCAATGTCCCGGGGAACCACAAAGGCCACGGCGTAATCCTTGTCGGCTTCCTTGTAGCCGGTGCCGGGGCTTACGAAGATCTCCTGACACACGCCGGCATGGGCAATCATGGTCTTGGTGCCGCTGACCACAATGCCGTCAGGGCGGACCTCCTTGATATGTACGCTTGCGTCGGGATTCGGCTGCTGTCCGGCGGACTTGGAGCGGTCGCCCTTGGCGTCGGTCAGAGCGCCGGCCACCTTCAAGCAGCGGTCCTCCGCCGCAAGAATCCAGTTTTTCAGCCGCTGATGATAGTTGGTTCCCTTCTCCTGGTCAATATCATAGGTCACCGACCACAGCACATTCATAATGTTGTGCCCCACACAGACGCCTGCCATGCAGGTGCCCACGTGATTGAACATCAGCCGCTTCATCTCCACGCTCTTTTTCAGGGAATCCGGCCCGTCTGTATTCAGCGTAATCCAGCGCACCACCTGCTTTCCGGAAAGGGACGAGGTTGCCTTCAGTACGCTGTCATACTGCGGGTCCTGCAGCAGATCGTACGCGCGGGCTTCGTTTTCCACCAAGCCCTTTGTGGCGGGATCGGTCACCAGATCCTCAATAAAGTGCCCGTTTTTAAACACGTTGGGCCGCATCGCGCGTAAATCGCGATAATAGTCCTCTCTCGTTTTAAATGCCATAGTATTCTCCCCTTTCATTGTAATTCTCGCGGATTTATGCGGCGCCGGCTCACATCTGAATCAATCTGTACAGACGGGCCCAATCCGCGTCACGGTAGCCCTCGATCCGCCGGAAGTCCTCCTCCTTCAGGTGCTTGAAGCGCTTCTGGGCCCTCAGGTAGGTCTCTACCGGCTTGAATTCCTTGGGTGTCATATTCAGCTTGTACTTGCCGTCCTCATACTCCGCCAGATACCACAGGCCGCACTCGACTGCCATTTTGCCAATTTCGATGGTTTTTTCTGCGGAATATCCCCAACCGGTTGGGCAGGGCGCCATGATGTGAATGATTCTGGTGCCCTTCATGGCCTTGGCCTTGGCGACCTTCTCCATAAAGTCCTTGGGATAAGAGGTGCTGGCCGTTGCGATGTAGGGAACTCGATGTGCCGCCATGATTTCAAAGAGGGATTTTTTGAAGGTGTTGTCACAGCCCTTGGAGCAGATACCGGCCGGGGTGGTGGTTGTGGAGGCTCCGTAGGGAGTGGCGCCGCTTCTTTGTACGCCGGTATTCATGTACGCTTCGTTGTCATAGCAGATGTAAAGGATATTGTCGTTCCGCTCCGCCGCGCCGGACAGAGCTTGCAGGCCGATGTCAATGGTGCCGCCGTCGCCGCCGATTCCGAGATAGGTTACATCCTCATCCCAGCCTAGGGCCTCGCCGCCCACCGCCATGCCGGCCAGCGTAGAGGCCAGCGCGGGGAACGCCGTGACCGCGTTGGGGACAAAGACGGCGCTCTCCGGATAGACAGAGGTGGTCGCCGCAAAGCAGCAGGCGGGACAGGCCAGCACCGTCTTCTTTCCCAGTACCTTCATGGTAAGCCTGGCAGCCAGCAGCGCGGCGCAGCCCTGGCAGCTCTTCTGACCGTAGATCAATTCCTCATCCGGTAAATCCTTAAACACGATAGCCATTTGTTACCACCTCTTTCCAATGAACTGCACTTCGTCTTCACACTTGCCGTCGCTCAGGTTCCGCAGGATGTCAAACATCTCCAGAATGTGATCCTTGGAGACGTCGCGGCCGCCCAGCCCGCAGATGAAGTTTGCGGTCTTTGTGCCGCACTGGCCGCCGCTGTACAGGGAGGATGTTACATCGCTGTAAATGGTTCCGTCATAGCCGAAGGAGATGCTTTTGTCCGTAACGCCCAGTGCCTTGTAGCGCCCGGCAATGGAGGCGAAGAACTCCTTGGGGAAGGGCCGGAAGCTCCTCAGCTTAATCATGCCGGCCTTGCGGCCCTGTTCCCGCAGCTCATCCACCACCACGCGGGCTGTGCCGGCTGCGCTGCCGGTGACCACCAGCACCTGCTCTGCGCCCTCGCACCGGTACTCCTCATACATGCCGTGGTAGCTTCTGCCAAAGAGCTTGGCGTATTCGGCATCAATCTCGGCGATTTTCTTCTTCGCGGTCTCAAAGGCCTGGCACTGCTGGATGCGCCCCTCTGTGTGGAGGGCCGGCCCGATGGTGCCGCAGAGAACCTTGGGGTCCGCCAGGTCCAGCTTGTTGCTGGTGACAAAGGGCGGAAGGAACCGGTCCACATCCTCCTGATCCGGGATTTCCACCAGGTCGTAGGTGTGCGTCAGTGTAAATCCGTCCAGGTTTACCATCACCGGCAGCATCACAGTGGGGTCCTCCGCCAGTTTGTAAGCCTGGATCATGGTGTCCAGCGCCTCCTGACCGCTCTCTACGTAGATCTGAACAAAGCCGCTGTCGCGCATGGCCATGGCGTCCCGGTGGTCGCCGTAGATATTCCAGGGGGTTGCTGTGGACCGGTTTGCGTCGGCCATCACAATCGGGTGGCGGGCGCCGCTGACGTAGCTCAGCATCTCACACATGTATAGAAGTCCCTGAGAGGACGAGGCTGTGAACACCCGCGCACCCATCATGGACGCGCCCAGAGAGGCTGCCATGGCGCTGTGCTCGCTCTCTACCATCATGTACCGGGCGTCAGACTGGCCGTCGGCAATGAAATCCGCCAGTTTTTCCACCAGCGTGGTCTGCGGCGTGATGGGATAGGCCGCAATCACCTGGGGCCGGGCCAGACGAACGCCGTGAGCCGCCGCTTCGTTTGCGGACAAAAATGCCTTGGTTCCCATACTCACTCGCCCTCCTTTACCATCTCAATGCAGCTCCGCGGGCACTCGTTGGCGCAGATGCCGCAGCCCTTGCAATAATCCATGTCCACCGTGAGCTTCTCACCGTCTTTGCTGATGGCCCCCTCCGGACAGTAGATGAAGCAGAACAGGCAGCGGATACATTTGTCATGGTCGAATTTGGGTGCGAATGTCCGGTAGCCGGAGTTTGGATTTACCAGATGACCGGCCGGAAAGCTGGCTCCAAAGGGGATCTCCTCCATGGAAGCCGGGGCCTGAAAGGCTAAGTCGCGCTTCGGTTTCATTTCGTTTTGCCTCCTTTCACCATCTCGTAGGCCATCCGTGTGACCTTCTTGTTTTTCTCCCGCAGGGCCTTGGACATAGATCCGTCAATGGCGGCCTCCAGGGATTCCAGCGTTACCAGATCCGTGCCGCCCACGGCGGCGCCCATCATGATGGTGTTGACAATATTGGCCCCCAGTTCCTGAAGCGCAATGGCGGTTGCGTCAATGGTAACCAACTGGCGTACCTTGTCAAACCCGGGGCGCTTGCGGAACTCTGCCGCCGGTTTCGCGGAGTTGATGAATACGGCGCCGTCCTCTTTCAGTCCCTCCAGAATGTCGGTAACATCCAAGAGGGTCTCATCCAGGACGATGACGCAGTCACAGGCATACACTTGGCTGTGGTCGGTGATGGGCGTGCTGTCAATCCGTGTGAATCCCAGGACCGGCGCGCCACGGCGTTCCGGTCCGAAGGACGGAAACGCCTGCGCGTACTTTCCGCAGTGAAGGGCGGCTGCGTAGCCCAGCAGACGCGCGGAGGTGAATCCGCCGTTGCCGCCTCTCCCATGCCATCTGATTTCTTTCACGATAATTCCTCCAAATTCTATAATTTTGGACTGCCGTCTGTCCCTGCCGGCTGAAACGGCAGCCTTTTAAATCAATCCCAGCAGCTTTGGCAGGAACAGCGACAGCTGCGGAATCGCGATGATCAGGACTAGAAGCGCTGCCAGAAGGCCAATCATTGGCCAGACCTCCTTGATTACGCTCTCCAGCTTCGCGCCGGACACCTTCTGCGCCACAAAGAGATTGACACCCAGGGGGGGAGTCAGGAAGCCAATGCAGAGGTTTACGCACATCACCAGACCAAAATAGGTCAAATCGTAGCCCATCGCGCTGGCAATAGGAGACAGCAGCGGCGCGAAGAGGATAATGTTGGATGTGGTGTCGATGAACATGCCGGCGATGAGCAGGATGAAGTTCATCATCAGCATCACGACAATGGGGGACTCGGAGATCCCCAACAGCATATTGGTCAGCAGCGTGGGCACCTTTTCCAGAGTCAGTATCCGGCCGAAGGTGCTGGCGCCGCCCATCACCACCATGACGCTGGCAGAGAGCACTGCGGCCTCTAGCAGGCCGTCCAGAAATTTTTTCATTGTCAGCTGGCGATAGACGAACTTGCCCACCACCAGGGCATATACCACACCGACCACCGCGGCCTCTGTGGGCGTGAAGATGCCTGCGTAGATCCCGCCCAGTACGATGACCGGCATGAGGATTGCCCAGATGGACTTCTTCAGCACGGCAAGTTTGTTAATGCCCTCGATGGGCTGCCCCACATACCCGCGTTTTCTGGAGATATATTTGTTCCAAAAGATCAGCACCAGACCCATTAAAAGGCCGGGAATGACGCCGGAGGCAAACAGGCCGGTCACGGAAACACCCACCGTTGCACCGTAGACAATCATGGGAATGGAGGGGGGAATCACCGGGCCGATGGTAGAGCCGCTGGCCAGAAGTGCGCCGCAGTACTCCGGGTCGTATTTTTGCTGGCGCATGGCGGGGATCATGATGGTGCCGATTGCCGCCACACAGGCGGGGCCGGAGCCGGAAATGGCAGCGAAGAACATGCAGGCCACAATCGCCGCAGTGCCGAGGCCGCCGGGCTTATTCCCCACCAGGACCTCCGCAAGCTCGATCAGACCCTGTGCAATGCCGGTCTTTTCCATGATGATTCCCAGGAGCATGAAAAAAGGGATCGCCATCAGGGCATAGTTGTCAATAGAGGTGACCATTGCCTGCGCCAGCATGTTCAGCATGGTGGAGGGATAGCCGGCAATAATGACGCACAGCGTGGAAATTGCCAGGCTGATGGCGATGGGAACTGTCAAAACCAAACAGACGGCTAATGAACCGAAGAGGACTGCTACCATACTTATTCACCGCTCCCTTCTGCGCCGGCCGCTGTCGCTGTCGGGGAGGGGGCGGCCGGTGCTCCGCTTTTAAGGCTCTTGACTGCCGGGATTACGCCATATTGCAGGGTCCGAATTGCCATGCCTCCCATGCCCAGGACACCGGCCAGATACATCACCCACACAGGGATGAACTTCGCGCCGGAGAATACCTGGTGCTGCGCAATACACTGCATCATCATCAAATAAATCAGATAGCACAGGTAGCTGGACACGGCAATCAGCATCAGATCGCCAATGATGAACAAGATCGTCTTGGTGTGCCTGCCCGGCAGAAATTCTGCGGCAAAGCTCACACGCAGGTGTTCGCTGCCCTTGCATGCGTAGCTCATGCCGGCAAATGTCACATAGACGAACATCAGCCGGGTCACCTGCTCCATCCAACCCCAGGCCAAGCCAAATAGATAACGGGCAACGACTTGGATAAACATCATTGCCACGAGTGCCGTAAGCACTGCATAAATGATATATTTTTCAAGATTGTTCAGAATTTTCTTTACAAGATCCAAGCTTACTCCCTCCTTCTTATTGATGAATATCCTTGGGATATTCAAAAGTCCTTTCGGATATTCAAATTCTATGGGACGCCTCCGAAGCCGGGCTTACTTCTTCCACAGCTCCCGGTTGATGACGGTGCCGGGGTCCTGATCCAGCAGCAGGTTTACCACTACATCGGCAGTCTGCTCGATCAAGTCGTCGAAGGCGTCGTCGGAATAGTAGCCCACGTGCGGGGTGGAGAGGACATTGGGCAGCTCCAAAATCTTGCGCTCAATGCCGGAGGGCGGCTCGGTGGTGTAAGCGTCAATGGCGGCGCCGCAGATCTCGCCGCTGACCAGCGCGTCATAGAGATCCTCCGGATTGCACAGCGCTCCCCGGGCAGTATTGACGAAAATGGCGGTGGGCTTCATCTTTTGGAAGGCCTCTTTGTTAAAGATGCCCTCCGTGCTGGGCAGCAGAGGAACATGGAGCGTGATGTAGTCGGACTCCTTCAGCAGGGTGTCAAAGTCAACGGGTTCCACGCCGGTCTCCCGGATCTGTTCGGGGGGTACGATGGCGTCATAGGCAATCACGCGGCAGCCAAATCCGGAGAACATCTTTGCGACATAACGGGCGATCCGCCCATAGCCATACAGGCCGATGGTGGATTTGGAGAAGCGCTTGACCGGAGCTACGCACTTATAGCCGCCGCTCCATTTGCCCGCCTCGATCCATTTGATCAGCTTGGGCATCCGCCTCTGCTCCGCCATAATCAGGGAGACCACGTGTACGGCGACCTCTTCCAGGCAGTAGTTTGGAACGTTGCAGACCAATACGCCCTTTTCCGTTGCAACAGGCAGATTGGCGCTGTTATAGCCGATACCGTAAGACACCACGGCCTTCAGCTCCGGCAACAATCCATCATAGATGCGATCCGTCATAAACTGGAACTGTGTAATGAGGACCTCCGCGCCTTTGGCGGCGGCGATCAAAGTCTCGTCGTCCTGCGGCTCATCAAATAGGAAGGTAAATTCCACTTCCGGCAGCTTTCGCTCAAGAGTTTCCTTCATGATTCCGAGACTGGCCTCCGTCATAACTCCGAGGGTGCCAGTCATCACAACGTTTCTGCGCATAAATCATTCGCCTCCAACATTCATAAAATTCAGGAAATTTACGGGGTAGGGGAGACTGCTTCCTTTTAATACCACCCCCTTTGCCGGATGTGCCGCAGCACCCTTCCCGTATTCTGGATTGCGCCGCTGTCCGGGAGATCCCAGCTATCACTTACAGGCTGGCGCCGCTGTGTTTGAATCCAACTTGCGCGCACAGAGTCCGCGTCGATATATCATATCATCAGATGATATGGGTAAATGCGTTGGAAAACAGTGATTATCAACAGAAATATCATTTAGTCATAATAGAAAGTGTAAAATTTTAATAATCATATCATCAGATGTTTGCAAGACAAATACAGGTACAGAAAAAATGACATTGGAAAACAGATGGAGTCCCTGACTGCTCCAGACAGACACCAAAGAGCGCGGTTTGTGCCGGGAGTCTGGAAAAGCTGGGACAAACCTCCGGAGTGGCAGCCGCGAGAGTCCGTCATCTGTCAATGTTCAAGCGGATAATATTGCCAGTTACCTCGTCCAAATGGGCGGTTGTGGCCTCCAGACAGCGAATTTTATCCTGCGCCTTCAACGCGTCCAAGATGGCCTGGTGCGCCACATGGGCGGCCTCGGCAATATCGCTGTAACACATGATCTTATACAGCAGCTCACTGCGCATCCGATAGATCATCCGTTCAATTTGAATCAACAGGGGATTTCCGGTGCAGGTTAAAAGCAGCTTGTGAAAAGCCCGGTCAGCCTGAACGCAGGCCTCCAGTCCGTTTTTATAGTCCAGCTGGTCCACAAGGGCCTGCAGCTCAGACAGCACCTTGGGGGAGAGCTTGTTGTAGATCAGCATCATGGTGCCGGTCTCAACTACCCGGCGCAGCTCAATAAAACTATGAAAATTGGCATTCGGCATGTAGCCGATAATTTCAAAAAACTGTTCCGCAGTTTGATCGGTGATGAAGGTGCCCTCTCCCTGCCGGATCTCCACCAGGCCATAGGCGGCCAAAATCCGCATCCCCTCCCGCAGGGAAGACCGGCCTACGCCGATCGTCTCAGCAAGAATTGCCTCATTGGGCAGCTTATCTCCAACCACATACTGGCCGCTCTGGATGGCGGCTCTGATGTAACTGATCACCTGATCTACAGCGCCCATGCGGCCAATATGCCTGTGCTCGTCCATTGGTTTTACCATAATCATCACCACATACATCTGCTCATCTGATCTTCGCCCTGCGTATATGTTACCTCGATTTCTCATCAGCTGTCAACGATTTTTTAAAAGAACGTATTTTTTTGTCATCAATGCCAGATTGCTGCATGTTTTTTTAGAGACAACGACCGAAAAAGAAAATGCACGGCGCCATGCGGAAGGGGATCGATTGAAAGGGAAGATGGGCGTTTGATCCGCTGCGGGCCAAGACCCCTTGTCCCTGAAATTGTGGAGCCGCGTTTTGGCACTGCCTTGGATCACCCCAACGGCCGCGCCTCCGCAAAAGGCGCCGGACATCCCATGAACCATTTCCGGGCGGCCGGCGAACCGGATGGCGCCGCTGAGGGGAACAGCGGCAGGATTCGACTTTTTTCCCAATGCCAATTGAAATTGGCAGACAATTTCTTCCAATTCGTATATGCTTGGTACTGGAGGTGTTATCTATGCCCAAATCAAGAAGTGCATACAGAAAATTCCCCAATGTGAGCAGCTACCTGAGCGAGAAGATATTTGGGAGAAGGAAGGCGATGAAAGTATCGCAGAGCGCGCTTGCGGAGAGGACCGGTCTCACCCGGAACTGCATCCAGCAAATGGAGTGCTATGAACATCTGCCGCTGCCGTCCACCATGTTCAAGCTGATCCAGGCCCTGGAATTCAGCGACGAAGAGACTGCGCGGTTTTGGGAAGAGCTTGAGGAGGCGTATCATCAGGACAGGGTGCTTCAAGAGGCGAACGCCGAGACGCCGCAAAAAGTATGACGCGTCCGCGCGTGTGGCCCCGCTGAACCTGTGTGCGCTAAACGGGAGGTGTTTTCGTGTACCGCTATGAACCATTTCAAATGAAGCATTCCCTTTCCCACAGCTCCTATGGCATTCTTGGCAAAGAAGAACAGGACGGAATCTGGATCACGGTGGCGGTCGCCGCCGCCTTTTCCGATAACCGGGAAGCCGTCTCGCGCCTGGCGGAAACGTGTACACGCCTGAGCCTTTCTCCGGAACAGCTTTTGGATGTGGTTGCGGATTTTATCACACAGGAAACGATGGATGCGTAACACCCGTTCCTGCGTATTCGGACCGATGAAAAAGGCCCCGTGCCGCCTCAGGACGGGGGTCCCCCCCGGAGAGGCGCGCCGGGGAAGGATAAGTGAATTTCCAGCCTGCCGCCGGCGATGTTGGCGGACACCCGGCCGCCCATCTGCTCCATCAGTTCCCGCACGATGGAAAGGCCCAGGCCGGCGCCGCCCTTTGCCCGGGCGGGGCTGCCCTGATAGAAGCGGTCAAACAGCCGCTCCGGGTCCGGCCGGGGGCCGGGGGGCAGGTCGTTGGAAAAGCAGAGCTCCCCGTCCCGGCCGGAGATGGCCAGCCCACCGCCGCCGTGGCGCAGGGCGTTGACAAGCAGGTTCCGGTACACCCGCCCCAGAGCCTCCGGACTGGCCCAGACCTTCAGGTCCTCCCGGTCAAACCGCAGCTCCGGCTCCACCCCCGCCGCCTTCAGCTGGGGGTAACACTCCGCCAGGGCGTCCCACAGGGGCGGCAGGGCCGCCAGCTCTCCGCACGCCAGGGGCAGAGAGCCGCTTTGCAGGCGCGTGTAGAGGAACAGCTCCTCCAAAAGGCCCTCCAGCTCCTCCAGCCGCTTTTTTACGATGCCCAGGGACTCTCCCTGCCGGTCCGGCTCCCGCTCCAGCAGCTGCAGGTAGCCCATGGCCCCGGCCAGCGGGGTGCGGATGTCGTGGGAGACGCAGGCCATGGTGTATTTCAGCTCCTGCTCCCGTTTCTGCGTCTCCAGGCGGAGCCGCCGCCCCTCCTCCAGCCGCAGGTTCACCGCCCGGCACAGCCGCCGGGGGGCCGCGCCGGACATCCGCACTGTCAGGCGCAGGTTGCTCTCCGCCGGGGTCTCCTCCAGAATCCGGGCCATCTCCAGCATCTGGGCGCGGTAGGCCCACAGGCGCGCCAAGGCGAGCCCCAGGGCGGCCAGGGCGAACAGCAGGGAAGGCAGCATGGAAATTCCTCCTTAGAGCCTGTATTCATAACCGGGGAATGCCGGATGGGGCCCCGCGAAATCGAAGATTTCGTGGGGAGAGGAAGAAACGGAACTGAGTGAACTTCCTTCTGGCGAAGACGGTTCGGACGGTGTTCAGCGGGTGTGAATACAGCCTCTTAAAGATCCTGCTTCGCCATGGACAGCAGGCTTCCGATTCCGTAGACCGCCGCCCAGGCGATGGTGCATGCCAAAACCGTTCCAATCGGAGCAAGCCCGCTCTCCGGCATGTGGATGCCCTTCACCACGGCGGCGAGAAAATACTGCTCCACGGGAGGCCAGCGCAGCAGCCTGCCCAGCGCTGCCGCCAGGGCGGCCGTCAGCCCGCTCCCGGACACCAGGGACAGGATGATGCCCAGGGTGCTGCCTCTGGTCAGCGCGACCAGGACCAGAGCCATGAGGCCGAAGGCCCAGTGGGGCAGCCACATCCAGAGCGTATACCGCAAAATTTCTGAAATCGAATCCGGCGCCGGGTACATCTGGATCAGCATGGGGACCAGCAGCATCAGCAGGACGGATAACACCGTCAAGATTCCGCTGTAAACGCCCGCCAGTACGATTTTTGACAGCACATAGTCCCGGCGGCGGGGCCTGACAGAACAGATATTTTTGATAAATCCGCTGGAAAAATCGCCGTTGACAAACAGCGTCATTCCAATCCCCGTCATGACCAGCAAAAAGCCGCTTCCCAGAGTTTCGTGCATCAGATCCAGCTGGGAGAGATTGTGGATATACTCGCTCATCATGCGGTCGGATTCCGTGATTTCCGCCCCCTGGGCCTCCATCGCGTCCATCATTTCCGAGTCCGCCACCGCGTAAGCCATGACGGTCACCAGGATCAGCATCACAGCCGTCACGGCCAGAATCACGTAAAAGCTCCGGCTCCGAAACAGCCGCCGCAGGTCCATACACAGCAGATTAAACATGACCGCCGCCTCCCATCCGCTCCAGAAAATATGCCTCCAGGTCCTGCCGGTGCAGGCCCATCTCCTCAATGGAAATCCCCGCCTGGGTGAGAAGCCGCCCCACGGCCTTGGTGTCCACGGCCTCATAAATGCGCAGCTCGCCCTCCGGACGCATCTCCCAGCGCTTGAGGCGGAGCTCCCGCTCCAGCAGGGCCGCCGCCCTCTGGGGCTGGTCCGCTTTCAGGTGCAGGTAGTCGGCGCAGTTCTGCTCCAGCCCGGCGGCGGTGATCTGCTCCACCATCCGGCCCTCCTGGATGATGCCGTACCGGGTGGCGATTTTGCTCAGTTCCCCCAGGATGTGGGAGCTCACCAGGATGGTCAGGCCCCGCTCCCGGTTCAGCCGCAGCAGGAGCTCCCGCATCTCCCGGATGCCCTCCGGGTCCAGGCCGTTGATGGGCTCGTCCAGCAGCAGCAGGTCCGGCCCGCCCAGCAGGGCCAGGGCCACCCCCAGGCGCTGCTTCATGCCCATGGAGTAGTGGCGTAAGGGCTTTTTCTCCGCGGCGGACAGGCCCACGGTCCTCAAGATCTCCTCCACCTGCCGCGCCGGGCTGTCCAGACCCAGCAGGGCGGCGTGCAGCCGCAGGTTCTCCCGGCCGCTGAGGCCGGGGTAGAGTCCCGGCTGTTCAATGAGCACCCCCACCCGGCGGCGGGCCACCGGGTCCTGGACGGGCTTGCCGAAAATCAGCGCCTCCCCCTGGGTGGGCCGGGCCAATCCGCAGAGGAGTTTTAAGGTGGTGGACTTGCCCGCGCCGTTGCGGCCGATAAAGCCGTAGATGTCCCCCTGTTCCACCCGCAGGTCCAGGTGGTCCACGGCCCATTTGTCCCGGTACCGTTTGGACAGGCCTCTTGTTTCGATCACTGCCATAGGAACCCCCTCCTTTTTTGTTTGCAGGCTCAGTCTGGCAGACAAGTGCCCAAATATCGCAAAGGAAAGGTAAAGAAAGGGTAAAGTTTACTCGGCCAGCTTGAACCCGATGCCCCACACGGTCTGGATGTAGCCGTCCGTTCCGCTGGGCCGGAGCTTGGCCCGGATGTTGCTCATGTGGACGGTGATGGTCTTGTCCTCCACGGCGCAGGCCTCCTGCCAGACCGCCTCATAGATCTGCTGCTTGGTGAAGACCCGCTTGGGGCGGCCGGCCAGCAGCTCCACGATCCGGAACTCGTGGGCGGTGAGATTGACCGGCTGGCCGGCGGCGGTCAGGGTCATCTCCTCCAGATTCAGGACCCAGTCCCGGTAGCGCAGGGCGGTTTCCGCCGGGAGGGCGCTGACGTGGCGGAGCTGGACCAGGATTCTGGCCCACAGCTCCTCCAGCTGGCAGGGCTTGGTGAGGTAGTCGTCGGCCCCCAGGCCCAGCAACTCCACCTTGTCGGCCAGCTCGCTTTTGGCCGACAGAACGATCACCGGCGTCCGGCTGGTTTTGCGGATTTCCGCAATCAGCGCGCTGCCGGACAGTCCCGGGAGCATCAGGTCCACCAGCAGCAGATCCACCCCGCCCGCCTGCCAGAGGAGCCGCCCCTCGGTGCCGGAAAAGGCCTGGAGGCACTGGCAGCCCTGCCGGCGCAGGTACTGGGCGGTGGAGTTGTTGATGTCGGTATCGTCTTCAATAATTAGAATGCGGGGCATGGGAAGGGCCTCCTCAGTCGTTTTTGAAGATTATACCGTATTTTGGAGGGGAAGGAAATCCCCTGGAAAAAAATCCGGGCCGCGCGGCAAAAAAAGTTCAAATCCCCCCTTGACTCTCACACGGTGGTAGATGTTAAGATGTCCTTGAGCTCAAGAACACGAAGATGTGAGGTGCCTCATGCTAAAGATCGGAGAATTTTCAAAACTGTCCAGAATCAGCATCCGTATGCTGCGCCGGTACGACGAGGTGGGCCTGCTGACGCCGGAGACCACCGATGCCTTCACCGGCTACCGCTACTACAGCGAGTACCAGCTTCCCGCCGCCAACCGCATCACGGCCCTGAAGCAGATGGGCTTCGGTCTGGCGGCCATCGCCGAGATCCTGCGGTGCTGGGACGACCCCACAGCGCTGGAGCGGTGCCTCGCCGTGAAGCGGGCGGAGGTGGAGACGGCCCTGGCGGAGGAGGCGCAGCGGCTGCGGCTTCTGGATACAGCCCTGGAGCGGCTGAGAAAGGATGAAGACAACATGAAGTACGATGTGACGGTCAAGACGATTCCGGAGCGCTGTGTGGCCAGCGTCCGGCAGGTGATTTCCAACTACGACCGGGAGGGGGATCTGTGGGGCATCTACTGCCAGGAGACCGCCGGGATGAAGATCCAGGACGGGGAGCCGATGTTCTGCGCCGCCGTGTACCACGACGGGGAGTACAAGGAGAGCGACGTGGATGTGGAGATCCAGAGGAGCGTGAAGGGGACGTACCCCGACACGGAGCACGTGAAGTTTAAGACCGCCCCGGCGGTGCAGGCGGCCTCCGCCACCTTCCGGGGGAGCTATGACCAGATTGGGGGGATCAATGAGGCCGTGGCCGCCTGGGTGCGGGAGAACGGCTGGGCCTTTGACGGGCCGATGTTCAACATCTACCACATCGGCCCCTATCAGACCCGGAACCCGGAGGAGTTTTTGACGGAGGTCTGCTACCCCGTGCGGAAGGAGTAACCGGGGAAGGACCGCCCCGGAACGTCGAGACCGCCGCCCGTAAAGGCGGCGGTCTATTTCCGTTTGCGGGGCGGATAGGGGCGGCGCTCGTCGGTGCGGCCCAGGAGATAGTCTACACTGGTGCCGTAGTAATCTGCCAGCCGTTCTGCCAGCTCCAGGGGCAGGGGGCGCTCCCCCCGCTCGTACTTGGAGTACAGGCTCTGGTCGCACAGCAGCTCCGCCGCCACCGTTTTCTGCTTGAGATCCAAATCCTCCCGGAGATCTCGAATGCGTAAGTTCATTGTATCACCCGAGATCAGTATATTTTGTACATATTGTCCTATTGAATTTTTGGACTAATTGTCCTAAAACATATATAGAGGTGATCTGAATGAATCTGAATAGGCCATATTTCCTACTGTTCAACGCTATTACAGATGCGTTGTGCATGCTGGAAAACCAGAATTATGGGCATTCGCGGGAGACCTTACGATGCGCCCGGCAGAAGGCGGAGGAGTTGATTCTGGCTGAATCGGACGATGCGCCGGACGGTTGACCGTCCGGCGCATCAAATTTCTTAGAGCCTGTTTAGGATCTCAGCGTGCGGGGATTGGCGAGGGGATTTTTTGTCCAGCAAGGCAAAAAGCCGCCGCAATCCTGGCGGATTGCAAG